>JAZQLT010000088.1:0-8039 GCA_045542815.1 Candidatus Scatosoma sp.
TCGAACGGCTTTGGACGGACGGGGGAAATTTGCAGAAATTCAACGAAGACGCGGGCGAGCTTGTTCCCGCAAATTGATTATTTTCGGAAATTGATTTGTTTCGGTTCCCCGTAGGCGGTTTTCGGGCGGCGGGTCTTGCGCTCTACAATATAATAGATAGGCTCTTGCGAAGTTTGCGCAGGAGCTTTTTTTTGCTCTTTTTCGGGCGGGGGCGGGGTTTCCTGCGGTTTTTGTTTTTGCGTTTTGTATTCCCAGCCAAGCAGAGCAAGCCGCGCGATATGTACGCCGACAAGACAGGCAAGGAATAAAAGTAAAAACCAAAGCAGTCCTTTGGCGGGGGTGGAAAGGAGTAAATTGTATAAATATAAAGCGTTCATGGGGAAAGTATATAAAATTTTGCTTGTCATAAAAAGGATAAAATTGGAATAAACGGGCGCGGTTTGTCGCATACTCAAAGCATGGAAAATATGGAAAATAAACCCAACATGGCGCAACCCACCAAAGCAAACGCAGGCTTGGAAGCAGGCTTGGTCCTTTCCCCTTCGGACGCGGAAGAGTACCGCGCGTATAAAAAACAGAAAAAGATTGGCGAGATTATGACCGCCTTATCAAAAACGGAAACGCCCATCGAGTTAAAATCCAGTGTCGAGCGGATTTGCGAGCACGCGATCCGCCTGCGACAAGCGGCGGTGCGGGTGAATTTACGAAAGCTTGCGCAAATACAAAACCGCTTTGTCAAAACTGCCGTGAAGCTGGATTGTGTGATCGGCGGAGATGGAGAAGCCGTAACCAAGCTGAAAGCGCGGGAGATCCGCTTGGCGCGGCGCTTACACGCGGGGGAGCTTACCGTTATGCTTCCGCCCTCTCTTTTAAGCGCTTGCCGATACCAAGAAATTAAAAAGGAGCTGCGCAAGTTAAAACGCGCGGCGGGCAAGACGGTCTTCAAGGTATGCATGGGGAAAGAATATCCCTATACGGTGATTGCGTGTACGGCGCGTATCGCCTGCGAAGTCGGCGCACAGTACTTTTCCGTACCCTATTTTGCGGGCTGTGAAAAGCTCCGCTGCGATCTTACGGGCGGGTGTAAATTAGAAGTGTCCGAAGTGGAGAATTTGGCGGATTTTAAGAAAATGACGGAGGCAGGTATGGGACGAGTGCTCACCTCGCACGTTTGGGAGCTGTATTCGGAATGGATGCGGGAGGCGGAGAAAATCACTGCGCCCAAGCTTGCGCAAGACCAAACCTTACCCGCACGGCAAGAAGTGCCCAAGCCGACGTTGCCTACGGAAAGAAAAGCTTTGGAAAATAAGGCGCTCCCTAAGCCCTTGGCGCTTTCGCCGCAGAAAAATTCGGAAACGGACTATCGCTGTCGCTTAGAAGGGACGGAACTGAAATTTTATTAAATCTATCCGCGCAGATTGCGCGGATTTTTTATAGATAGCAGGTACGCGTTGAATAAGCATATTCGCGTGCACGAGCGCATAGAATAAAGGTATGAAAAAGGTATTGTTTGCGATTTCTATGGCGGTAGTGATTGGTTTTACGGCGGCGGTGGGGCTGTGCGTACAGGTGCTCCTGCGCCCCAAAACCGTGTCGGCGTTTTCAGACGGGGGGATGCGAATTGTACTGGACGCAGGGCACGGTGGAATCGACGGTGGCGTCGTTGGAAAAAAGACGGGAGAAAAGGAAAGCGATATCAATCTACAAATCACCTATCGGTTAAAGGAAATCTTAGAAGACGTGGGGTTTGAAATCACACTCACGAGAAAGACGGAAGCAGGCTTGTACGGCACAACGGCGAAGGGTTTTAAAAAGCGGGATATGCAAAAGCGCAAAGAAATTATCGAAAAAACCGACCCTGCGCTCGTGCTTTCCGTGCATCAGAATTTTTATCCGTCGCAAAGCTCTCGCGGTGGGCAGGTCTTTTATAGAAAAGACGTCGAGCGCGGGCAAGTGCTGGCGCTTTGCGTGCAGAACGCGCTCAACGAGCTCTATCAAAAGGAAGGTGTAAAGGGCAGAAAAGCCGCCGCAGGGGAATATTTTATTTTAAACTGTGCGCCCTGTCCGTCCGTGATCGTGGAGTGCGGATTTTTATCCAACGCCGCCGACGAGCGTTTGCTTACGGAAGAAAGCGGGCAAAAACGGGTCGCGGAGAGCATTGCCGCGGGTGTGCTTGCCTATTTTTCGGGACAGACTTCTTAAAAAAAGGGAAAGGGCGTAAAAAAGCCGTATAATCACTTGAATTTTTTTTCGGGGTGTGTTATAATATAATGTACCATTATATTAAACGGAGAAAAACATGCTCACGGAAAGACAGCCTTTAACGAAAACGGAAGCGGCGCAGCTCAACCCCGTAGCGCTGGCGTTTGTCGGCGATACGGTATATTCGCTTTACGTTAGAGAGCGTTTGTCGCTTTCGGGTTGCGGTAAGGTGTCCCAGCTGCAACGTGTAGCGGCAAGCGTAGTTTCCGCAAAGGGGCAAAGCGAGTTTTTGGACAAGCTTTTGCCCATGTTCACCGAAGAAGAAAGCGAGATTTTCCGTCGCGGTAAGAACGCAAAAAAGGCGACCAAGAGCAAGAGCGCAACTTCTCTGGAATATAACCGTTCCACGGGCTTAGAAGCGGTGCTGGGGTATTTGTATCTCACGGGCGAAGAAGAACGCATCAAGGAATTGCTTGCGGTAAGCGACGTGGAAAGCTTTGCGTTAAAGGAAGTAAAAACGGCTTTTAAACCGGGCAGGTTTTAAGGGAGTTCATAAATGAAAACGGAAGGAAGAAACGCAGTCATCGAGCTGTTGAAAACGGATAAAAATATCGACAAAATCCTGTTGGAAAAAGGTGCGCAAGGCTCTTTGGGCTTAATTTTCGCGCAGGCTCGCAAGAAGAATATCCGCATTCAATTTGTAGATAAGCAGGTGTTGGATAAGGAGAGCGAAACCCGCCGTCATCAAGGCGTTATCGCGTTTACGACCGATTACGAGTACTACGATTTAGACGATATCCTCTCGGCGAAAAAAAGTGAAAAGGGCGGCTTTGTAGTGCTTTGCGACGGGATTGAAGACGTGCATAACCTTGGGAGTATTTTGCGTGTGGCGGAGTGCGCGGGCGCGGACGGCGTAGTCATTCCCAAATCGGGCAGCGCGTCCGTAACGGAAAGCGTGATCCGCATTTCCGCGGGGGCTGCCGAGCATATGAAGGTGGCGAAGGTGGCAAACTTAAACCAAGCGGTAGAAACGCTGCAAAAAGCAGGGTATTGGGTATATGCCTTGGAAGCGGGCGGCGAAGATATCTACGCGGAGAACTTTTCGGGAAACGTGGCTTTGATCGTCGGCGGCGAAGATAGCGGCGTAAAGCGTTTGACTAAGGAAAAGTGCGATAAAATTTTATCCATTCCCTTGCAGGGTAAGGTAAACTCTCTCAACGCGTCGGTGGCGCTTGGGATCGCGGCGTACGAAGTGGTGCGCAATCGCATTAAGCAGTAAAAGGATAGGGCATGTATAAGACGAACGAGAAAAAAACAGACGAAGAGTTGGTCATGCTCTCGCAAAACGGGGACAAGCAGGCAACGGAAGAATTGCTGACGCGCCATGCAGGGCTTGTCCGTGGCTGCGCGCGCGGTTTTTTCCTTGTCGGCGGGGAGACGGAAGATCTCATACAGGAAGGTATGGTCGGTTTATACAGTGCCATCGGGGACTATAAAAAGCAGGACGGCGGAAGCTTTAAAAAGTTTGCCGCGCTCTGCGTTTCACGCCGTATCATCGACGCGGTGAAGGCGTCTTCGCGCAAAAAGAGCGCGCCCTTAAATTACTATATCCCCTTTGAAGAGGGTTGGACTTCTTCCGAGCTCAGCCCCGAAGATATGCTCATTTTGCGGGACGATAGAAGAGAGTTTCGGCAGAAAATGAGCGGCGTTTTATCCGATTTCGAGTTCAAGGTTACTACCATGTACATGGACGGGCTCACCTGCGCGGAAATTTGCTTGGCTACGGGCAAATCGGCAAAGAGCGTGGATAACGCAATCCAAAGAAGTAAGAAAAAATTGCAAGAAGTTTTGAAGAAATAGGCTCTGTTACAACACCTGATTGATTTTTGACGGAAAAATGCTTTGAAATTCGTCGCGTTGCGCTCGGTTACAGACCGCAGCGGGTATGCGCCCTCGCGCAACGCTTGTCTTTCTTGCATGTATTCTCGTCAAATCGCAACCAACAGAGTATTGCTAATCAATCGGTTATCGTAACACAGCCAAAAACGAAGGAGAAAGCTATGGCATATCTCGCGTTGTACCGTATGTTCCGACCGACGACGTTAAGCGACGTCGTACGGCAAGAGCATATCGTTACCGTCTTAAAAAATCAAATCGACACGGGCAGAGTGGGACACGCTTACCTTTTCTGCGGGCCGCGCGGTACAGGGAAAACGAGTATCGCAAAAATCTTTGCGGCGGCAATCAATTGCGATTCCCCCAAAGACGGTTCGCCCTGCGGAAAATGCGAGCGTTGTAAAGCGCTCAAAGACCCGTCCAATCTCGATATCACGGAAATCGACGCGGCGTCGAACAACGGCGTGGACGAAATGCGCGATCTGCGCGAAAAAGTGCAGTATCCTCCCGTTGCGGGGAAGTACAAGGTGTTTATCATCGACGAAGTGCATATGCTCTCGCCCGGTGCGTTTAACGCCCTTTTGAAAACCTTGGAAGAACCCCCTTCGCACGCGGTGTTCATTCTCGCGACCACCGAATCGCAGAAAATCCCCGCGACCATTCTCTCCCGCTGTATGCGGTTTGATTTTAAGCTCATTCCCCAAGCCGATTTGGAAGCGCGCCTTCGCTTCGTCTTTGACGAGATTGGAAAAAAATACGACGGAGAAGCGATCTCCGCTATCGCACGCGCGGGGGCAGGGAGCGTGCGCGACATGCTGTCCGTTGCCGATACCTGCGTATCCTATACAAGCGGAAAGCTCACCTACGCCGACGTTACGGCAGTGCTTGGAAACACCGACTTTTCGGCAGTGGCGCAGCTTTGTAAAGGAATTTTGGAAAGCGATACGGGGGCGGCGTTTGAGCGCACGGAAGCTTTCCTTGCCGCAGGCAAGAGCGTAGGCATGCTCTTGAAAGACGTTATGAACTTTCTCAATGCTTGCGCGGTGGCGAAAACCTGCCGCGACGGCAAAGCGATCCTTGCATTCCCCGACGATATGTACGAAAAGGTGCGGGAAATCGCAAAAAACACGGACGGACACCGCTTGCTTCGGGTAACCGAAATCTTTGCGGGTGTAGAGATGGATTTGAAATATTCCGCTTCTCCCCGTATCCTGTTTGAAACGGCGGTGCTCAAAGCCGCTATGCCCCAAGCAGACTACGATATCGAAGCGCTTATCGCCCGCGTGGCGGAGCTGGAAAAGCGGATTGCGGAAGGGAACTTCCCGCAAAACGCAGGGGGTAAGTCTGCGGCGAATGAAACCGTCCCCGTACCCATGCCCGCGCCGAAAACGGAAGAGCGGATAACGGAAGTAAAGACGGAAACGGACGAAACGGCGGGGTTGGACGCGCCGCCCGATGAAGACCAAACGGGCGGGAACGCTTATTTTGACGGATTTGAACCGAGCAAAGAGCAGCCCAAAGCACCCGCATCTGCGCCGAGAGCAGTCAAGCCCGTGGCAAGGGGAGATGCGAAGGCGACCTTTGGAAGCTTCTTGCGTAGTATGAGAAAGGTTGCGCGAAACGGGGTACTTCTCACGCTCTGCATGGATTTGGACGGGGAGTACGAAGACGGAGTGTTCGTGTTATATACCACGAGCGACACCATTTACCGTTCGTTGACCAAGCCCGAGCATACGGCGTTGATTGGACAGGCTTTTTCGGAGATAGGCATAGGGCAGGGGCAGTTTGAAGTGCGGCTTCGCGGAAAAAGCTCGGACGATTTTCAAAGAAGCGTAAATGAAATAAAAGCCACCTTTGACGGGGTCAAAGTGGAAGTAAAATAAAGGATAAAATCGGAGGGAAAAATCATGGCAGGATTTAAAGCCGGAAACAACAATATGCAAAATCTGATGCGCCAAGCGCAGAAGATGCAGGAAGAAATGGAAAAGACCGCAGAGCTTTTGGACGATTGGGAAGTCGTCGGTACGGCGGCGGGCGAAGCGGTAGTCGTGTATATGAACGCGAAGAAGATTATCAACGGTATCGAGCTGGACGAGAGCGTAGTCGATCCTACGGACGTGGAAATGCTGGAAGATTTGATTATGGCGGCGATTAACGACGGGTATGCGAAAGCGGATAAGGTCTATGAAGAAAAAATGGGCAAATACGGCGACATGGGCGCGCTCGGGGGCATGATCTAAACGTATGGAGATCTTTATCGAACCCATCGGTCGGCTGGTGAACGAGTTTTCCAAGCTCCCCGGAGTCGGCAAAAAAACGGCGCAGCGGTATGCCTATAAAATCATCGATATGTCCGAGTCGGAAGCGCGTGCGTTTGCGGACGCGATTTTAGGCGTGAAACGGCGGGTCAAGTATTGCAAAATCTGCGGGAATTTTACCGAAGAAGAGACCTGCTCGCTTTGCCGCACACGGGATAAGAGTGTGATTTGCGTAGTCAAGGAACCCAAAGACGTAGCGGCGATCGAAAAGCTGCACGAATTTAAGGGCGTATATCACGTTTTGCACGGGGTCATCGATCCGCTTTCGGGGGTGGGACCCAACGATATCCGTATTCGGGAGCTGTTGGCGCGCTTGCAAGACGGCAGTGTAAAAGAAGTCATCGTAGCCACCAACCCCGACGTTTCGGGCGACGCTACGGCGATGTATATTGCAAAGCTTATCAAGCCCTTAGAGATCACGGTTACCCGTTTGGCGCACGGGATCCCCATCGGCTCGGAAATTGAATATACGGATGATGTAACGCTGGCGCGGGCGTTCGTGGAGCGTACTAATTTATAAGTCGCGGTGGGTGAAGGAGTGAAGTTTTGCCCGCGGCAAAGTTAAGTTTGAACAAAGTTCAAGTTAAGTTTTTCGCCGTTGGCGAAAAGTGAAGTTTGCCCCTATGGGGCAAGTTGCGGAAAATATAAATAACAGCCATAACTTTCACGAAGTGAAAACTTCACTGCGACGAAGTCGCAACTTCACTTATTGAAAAAATAAACTTCACTTTCACGAAGTGAAAACTTCACTGTTTAAAAACGAAGCAACCTATAAACACGAATGCAAAGACACTAAGACTTGCCCGCGGGTGCCACCCGCTTCACGGCGAAAGGCAATTCACAAATACTATAAACTAACATAAGGAAACAACTATGAAAATATCTGTACTCGGTTGCGGGCGTTGGGGCTCGTTTATAGCATGGTATCTTTGTAACCACGGACACGACGTGTATTCGTGGGGGCCCGAAGACGATTATTCCTATCAAGTTTTAAAAGAAACGGGGAAAAACGAATACGTGGAACTTGACAAGCGTATTCGCTTGACCTGCGATTTGGAAGAAGCGGTTTCCCATGCTGAAACCGTCATCATTTCTATCTCGTCGCAGGGTTTGCGCGGTTTTATGAAGCGTATCACCGCCTACGACGTATCGAATAAAAATTTCGTGCTTTGCATGAAGGGGATTGAAGTAGATACGGGTTGTCGCCTTTCCGAAGTGCTTACGCAAAGCGGCATTTCGTCCGAGCGCATTGCCGTATGGGTGGGCCCCGGACATATTCAGGCGTTTACGCAAGGCATTCCCAACTGTATGGTCATCGATTCCGCCAACGTCGAGCTTAAAACCAAGCTCGCTAACGAATTTAAGAGCGATTTGATCCGCTTCTATTACGGCGAAGACTTGATTGGCACAGAGCTCGGCGCGGCGGCGAAAAACGTCATGGGTATTGTGGCGGGCATACTCGACGGGTGCGGGTATGAAGCACTGAAAGGCTCGCTGATGACGCGCGGTGCGCGCGAAGTGGCAAGGCTTATCAAAGCCATGGGCGGGAACGAGCTTTCCGCATACGGGCTTGCGCACCTTGGCGATTACGAGGCAACGCTGTTCAGTCCCTTTTCTCATAAC
>JAZQLT010000089.1:0-2991 GCA_045542815.1 Candidatus Scatosoma sp.
ATCGCCTATATCAACCACGATATCGAAGACGCGATTCGTGCGGGGATTATCAAAGCGGAAGATTTGCCCAAGCGCGCCGTAGAAGTGCTTGGCGACAAGACCAAGACCCGTATCAATACCGCGATTGTGGATATTTGGAAAAATTCGCTCGGACAGCCGTTTGTAAAAATGTCCGACGAAGTTATGGCGGCAACGAACGAGCTTAGAAATTTCATGTTTCAAAGGGTGTACGCGCTCACGAATAAGTCCATGCAGGATAGATCGGAGCGTATGCTCACGCAAATGTTCCGTTATTTCATGGACAACGTGGATAAGTTGCCGAAGCCCTATTTGAAACTTTTAGACAACTATGACAAGGAGCAGGTGGTGTGCGATTATTTATCGGGCATGACGGACAGGTACGCGATCAACGTGTTTGAAAGCCTGTTTATCCCCGCTACCTTTTCGATGGGAGATATAAATTGAGTAGCGGAAGATTTGACAGTGAATTTGCGGCGTTTTTGAGAACGCTTAAACAAAAAAACGATATCGTCGAAGTGATCCGCAGCTATGTTGCGCTCGATCGAAAAGGCGGGAACTATTGGGCTTGTTGTCCTTTCCATCATGAAAAGACACCGTCCTTTGCGGTGAACGAAGGGGAACAGTTTTACCACTGCTTTGGCTGTCAGGAATCGGGGGACGTGATCAAATTCGTGCAGGAGATCGAGTCCACGGATTTTATGGGCGCAGTGCGGATTTTGGCTGCGCGTGCGAAAATGACCGTTCCCGAAAGCAATTTCGACACGGAAGAAGCGGCACGGAAAAAGAAAAAGCGGGACGCTATGGCAAAAATTTTGCTCGATAGCGCAAGGTTTTATCTGGGAAATCTGTACAGCGGCGACGAGCGAGCGGAGGGATATCTGCAATATATCGCAAACCGCGGTTTAGCGCCTACTACCGTTAAAAAGTTCGGGCTCGGCGCGTCCTTGGATTTCTACTCCCTGCCTGATTATCTCGCGGGAAAGGGATATTTCAAAGAAGACCTGATCGATAGCGGCGTGCTGGCGGAGAGCGAAAAGAACGGACGGCTGTACGACGCACTCGGCGGGAGATTGATTTTCCCGATCATCAACGCCTTTGACGAAGTAATCGGCTTTGGCGGGCGCGTGATGGAAAAGAGTAAGTTTGGGAAATACAAAAATACCAAAGAAACCATGCTCTTTGACAAGAGCAAAACCCTTTACAATATCAATCTCTTGAAAAAATTAAAGCGGGAACAGAGCATTCAAAACGTCATCATCGTAGAAGGCTATATGGACACGATCAGCCTATATCAGGCGGGATTTAAGAACGTCGTCGCGTCCATGGGTACTTCGCTCACCAAAGAACAGGCAAGGCTTGTCAAGCGTTACACGGATAACGTACTGATTAGCTACGACGGGGACTTTGCAGGGCAGAAAGCCGATCTTCGCGGCTTGGATATTTTAAGCGAAGCAGGCTTACAGGTACGCGTCGTGCCTATGCCCGACGGGCTTGATCCCGACGACGTGGCGAGACAAGGCGCGGACGCGTATCAGAAATGTCTGGATAGCGCGATGCCGCTCATCGATTACCGTATCCATGCGCTGGAACGCAAGTTTGATATCAGCCGAACGGAAGAAAAGCGGCGGTTCGTATCCGAAGCGTTGAAGGTGGTCAAAGAAGCGGAAAGCGAAAGCGTGCGGGAAGAGCTGCTCAAAAAGCTGCGGGATAAAACGGGGATTACCTACCACGCATTGGAACGCGACTTGCAGAATATCAAAAAGGACGTTTCGCCCGAAGTGGAGCTGCCCAAGGAAAAAATTTCCGAAACGGCGGCGGGCACGGACAAGCAGCAAAAAGCCACGCGGTTTATTTTGGCAGCTAAGCTGTTCTCTGCGCCGTACGCAAAGGAATTTTCCGTGCGGGATATGCCTTTGAAAGACGAAACGCATATCGTCGTGGCGCATTATATCGCCGAGCACGAAGACCAAGGCGAGCGCATTCGCCCCAGCGAACTGTTCGAGCTCTTGGACGAAAAATGTCCCGAGTTTAACGCGATTTTGGATTTGAATTACGGGGATAAGCTTACGGGCGAGATTGCCGAACGCTTCTTTAAAGACAGTGTAAACACCTTGCAAAAGGAAGCGATCGAAGAAGAGATTGCAAAGCTCAACGCCGAGTACGCAAACGCAACGGAAGAAGACAGGCGCAAGGAAATTGCAAAAAAACTCAGCGAATGTATCAGAAAGCGGAACGCTTTAAAAAGAAAGTAAAGACTTCAGTCCAAACCCGAAAGGGGCAAGGCAGGTATGAAACGAAATAAAAAAACAGACAACTGTTTCGGTATAAACGGAGGATAAAAGATGAATATATCCGAGCAAAAACTCAATGAAATTCTGACGGGAATTATCAACAACTACGGCAAGAAAGGGAGTATTTCCACCAACGCGCTTTGCGATATCATGGAGAAATACGATACCAACCCCAACCAAATCGATTACGTATATAAAGCGTTGGGGGAAGCGGGTATTCAGATCGTCGATGAGGACCAGCGCGACAAGGAGCTCTTCGAGCAGGCGCTTTCCGATATCGGGTTGGACGATCCCGTAAAGATGTATCTCAAAGACATCGGCAGAGTGCCCTTGCTTTCCGCGGAAGAGGAAGTGGAGTTGGCAAAGCGCATGCAGGAAGACGACGTAAGCGCGAAGAAGCGCCTCTCCGAAGCCAACCTGCGTTTGGTCGTTTCGATTGCAAAACGCTACGTAGGGCGGGGCATGCTCTTTCTCGATTTGATACAGGAAGGCAACCTTGGGCTTATGAAAGCCGTGGAAAAATTCGATTACCAAAAGGGCTTCAAATTTTCCACGTACGCAACGTGGTGGATCCGTCAATCGATCACGCGCGCGATCGCCGATCAGGCGCGTACCATTCGTATTCCCGTGCATATGGTGGAAACAAGTCGGATCGTAGCCATGTCGTTCTGTGAGCCAA
>JAZQLT010000090.1:0-9274 GCA_045542815.1 Candidatus Scatosoma sp.
CGATTTCATTTGCGGGCCAAGTTGCGAGTTTACGTCGTTGAGCTTTTCAAAGCTGAATACGGGCACTTTAACCGCTACGTACGGCGAAGAAGGATACAAACCTGTACCGTAACCGAGCTTTTTAAGCTTTTCGCCTACGATTATTCTCGTAGCAAGCTCTACCATCGGCACGCCCGTTACCTTAGAAATGTACGGTACGGTACGCGACGCGCGGGGATTTACTTCGATTACGTAAAGCTGTCCGCGGTAAATCAAGAACTGAATATTGATAAGCCCTTTGGTTTTAAGCTCCAACGCAAGCTGCGTGGAAACTTCGATAATACGCTCTAACATCGTATCGTCCAAATTATAGGGCGGATATACCGCAATCGAGTCGCCCGAGTGAATACCCGTACGTTCGATATGCTGCATGATACCGGGAATGAGCACGTCCTTTCCGTCGGAGATCGCATCTACTTCCAACTCCGTACCCATAAGGTATTTATCGCAAAGCACGGGGTTTTCGATCCCCTGCGCCAAAATAACGTCCATGTAACGGCATACGTCTTCTTGCGTAAAAGCAATCGTCATATTCTGACCGCCGATAACGTACGAAGGACGAAGAAGTACGGGATATTCCAGCTTTTCCGCCGCCGCCAAAGCTTCTTCCTTGGTCATGACCGTAATTGCTTTCGGGCGGGGAATAGAGTATTTTTCAAGGAGCGCTTCGAAGCGTTCTCTATCTTCCGCCGCATCTACGCTGTCCGCGGAAGTACCCAAAATGCGGATACCGTGCGTTGCAAAATAGGAACACAAATGGATTGCCGTCTGCCCGCCGAAAGTGATGATAACGCCGTAAGGCTTCTCAATATCCAGAACGTGTTGCACGTCTTCGGGGGTCAAGGGTTCAAAATACAGTCTGTCCGCCGTATCGAAGTCGGTGGAAACCGTTTCGGGGTTGTTATTGATGATCGCCACTTCGTAGCCAAGCTCTTTCAACGTCCAAACGCAATGTACGGACGAATAGTCAAATTCGATACCCTGCCCGATACGGATAGGTCCCGAACCGATAACGACGATGCGCTTTTTCTCGCTCTTGGCAACGAACGGTTTTGCTTCGTCGTGCTCGAACGGATCGAAAGTAGAGTAGAAATACGGCGTTTTCGCGGGGAATTCCGCCGCACAGGTATCTACCATTTTATATGCTGCTTTCTTTCTATACGGCGCTTTCTGCCCGCTCAACGCTTCGATATCCTTATCCAAATATCCAAGGCGTTTGCCTTCGTCATAGAGCGCTTTCGTCAATTTCTCGCTTGCAAGCTTTTCTTCGTAAGCGATAAGATTTTTAAACTTATTCAAGAACCAGCGGTCGATTTTTGTAATCTCGAACACTTCGTCCACGCTGACGCCTTTTTTAAGCGCGGCATAGACGGCGAAAATGCGCTCGTCCGTCTTTTCGGGCAATCTCGCAAGCAATTCTTCCTTCGTGGAATGCAAGAACTTCTTGTAATTCATGGTGCTGGTGGAAATTTCCGCGCCGCGCACCGCTTTCATGATCGCCGCTTCAAAGGAAGTGCCGATAGACATCACTTCCCCCGTTGCTTTCATTCTCGTACCAAGCTCTCTCTTGGCATACAAGAATTTATCAAAGGGCCACTTGGGCATTTTTACAACCAAATAGTCGATCGTCGGCTCGAAGCAGGCATAGGTATTGCCCGTAACGTCGTTTACGATTTCGTCAAGGGTATAGCCAAGCGCGATTTTCGACGTAACCTTTGCAATCGGGAAACCCGTCGCCTTGGACGCAAGCGCGGAAGAACGGCTCACGCGGGGATTTACTTCGATGACCGAATATTCAAAGGAATCGGGGTTAAGCGCAAACTGCACGTTGCAGCCACCTTCAATACCCAGTTCCGTAATAATCGAAAGCGCCGCTTCGCGGAGCATCGTATATTCCTTTGTGGAAAGGGTTACCGCAGGCGCAACGACGATAGAATCCCCCGTATGAATACCGACGGGATCTACGTTTTCCATGGAACATACGGTAAGGCAGTTCCCCTTGCAGTCGCGGATAACTTCAAACTCGATTTCTTTCCAACCTGCGATGTACTTTTCAATGAGGACCTGCGTAATAGGAGAAAGCATCAAGCCGTTATGGGAGATAAGCCGCAGGTCTTCTTCATTGTACGCCACGCCGCCGCCTGCGCCGCCGAGGGTATAAGCGGGACGAATAATCACGGGGTAGCCCAGCTTATTCGCGATTGCTACACATTCTTCTACCGTATAAGCGATATCCGAAGGTACGCAGGGCTGGTTAATTTTCTCCATGGTTTCTTTGAACAGCTCTCTGTCTTCCGAGCGATCGATTGCGTCAAGCTTCGTACCGATCAATTTTACGCCGTGTTCGTCCAAAAAGCCCGATTTTGCGAGCTTGCAACCCATGGTAAGCCCCGTTTGCCCGCCAAGCGAAGCCAGTAGGCTGTCCGGTTTTTCCTTTAAAATAATACGCTTTAAGCTCTCTTCCGTCAAAGGTTCAAGATAGATTTCGTCAGCGAGCGCTTTGTCCGTCATGATCGTTGCGGGGTTGGAGTTGCAAAGCACGACGTTGACCCCTTCGCTCTTCATAACGCGGCAAGCCTGCGCGCCTGCATAGTCGAATTCCGCGGCTTGTCCGATAACGATAGGACCGGAGCCGATCACCAAAACTTTCTTAATATCACTTCTCTTAGGCATTTTCGTTCTCCTTTTCCATCAAAGCGAAGAATTTTTTATACAGGGGGTTTTCGTCGTTGCCGATACTGCAAGCGTGGGGCGCAAACTGCACCGTGAATGCTTTATATGCGGGATAATCCACCCCTTCGCAAGAACCGTCGTTGACGTTGGTGAAGAAAACTTCCCCTTTCATTACGCTCTCGCTCACCACTTCAAAGCCGTGGTTTTGCGAAGAGATATACACTCTGCCGTCCGTTTTACTCTTGACGGGCTGATTGCCGCCGCGGTGTCCGTATTTTTGTTTCTCGACCTTCCCGCCAAGCGCGAGCGCCACGAGCTGATGCCCAAGCCCAAGCCCCATAACGGGCGTTTTGCCAAGCAGCTTTTCCACTTCTTTTATGAGCGCTTTCTCTTCATTGGGATTGCCGGGACCGTCCGAGATCACCACGCCGTCAACGCCCAGCGAAAGCAATTCTTCCGCACTCGTTTGCGCGGGCATGCTGATGACGTTACAGCCTTCCGCGTTCAATTCTTTCACCGTGCTGTTTTTCGCACCCAAATTCCAAAGGGCAACGTTGTATTTGGCTTCTTCCGCGGCAAAATAGCCCTTTTCTGCGCTCGATACCGCTTCCACGGCGTTTTTTACGGAATACTGCGCTATCGCGGTAAAGTCGCTTTCCTTTAAAGGCTTGTTGCTGACGCGCGCGTTCATCGTGCCTTCTTCGCGAAGGATTTTCGTAAGCTCGCGCGTATCTACGCCGTAAATCCCGATAACGCCTTGTCTTTTCATGTAGGCTTCCAGCGTTTCTTCCATACGGAAGTTGGAAGGCTTCTCACACACTTCGCGGACGACGTACGCGGATACCCACGCCTTGCCGCTTTCCGCGTCCGAAGGCGCTACGCCGTAATTCCCAATCAAGGGAAAGGTTTGAACCACGATCTGACCGTAGTTCGAAGGGTCGGTAAGCGTTTCCACGTATCCCACCATGCCCGTAGAAAAAACGAGCTCGCCCGTAACGTCGCCTTCCGCGCCGAAACGATAGCCTTGGAATACTTTGCCGTTTTGCAAAGTCAAATAAACTTTTTTCTTTTTCATGTGCATTCCTTCTCTATGTTAATATTCTTTTTATTGCCGTTTTTATAAAAAATAAGACTGATTTCAAAAATCAGTCCCTTTCAAAAAAAATCAAATTTTGAAAAACAGAAAATGCAACCGCGCCGCCGAGCTTGCTTCCTTCGGGGGCTGTCGTTACCGTTTGCATTTTTACCGTTTCCTTTGCGTTCATAAATAACCGTACCTGCTTATTTCTATATATTATAACACCTACGCGCCCGCTTGTCAACTTTTCAAGTGCACTTTTTCCGTAGGAAAAGAATATTTTTTTTAAATAATCCCAAACGCTTGCGCCGAATAATTCCCTATACCAAGGTCCACACGCAAGGTAAGCTCCGTTTCCTGCGTCAAACGCTCGAAATGCTCCGCGTTGACAAGCAACGGTCTGCCCCCTTCGAAGACAACCAGCTTCCCCGCCGTATTTTCCACGAAAATGCTTACCGCGGAAGCGTCCGTTTCCCCCGCAACCGAATGTGCGATATATAAAACACTCTCTCCGTCCAAATATCCGTGCAAAAGCCCCTCTTTTATCGCCTGCGCGCCCGCGAGCCGTTTTGCAATCTCCCGTGCGGTCTGTTTGGACTTTGCGCCCGTAACCTTTGTGAAAAATCGGATATGCTCGCCGTCTAACAAAAATTTTTTACAAATCTCCGTCAGCGTTTTGCGGAGCGCATAGGCAAACTTAGCATATTCGCTGTCTGCACGGGAAATTTTATAGTTTCCCGCTTTGCCGTTCGCCAAGACGCACACCGTATCGTTAGGGGAAGATATCCCGTCCAACCACAGCATATTAACCGTATCCTTTACCGCGGAAGACAAGGATTTTTGCAGCATTTCGGGGGAGATATTGACGTCCGTCGTCAAGAACACCAGCGTCGTTGCCATATTCGGACAAACCCTTGTATTCCCTTTAAAAACCGCGCCGATTTTACAGGGAAAATCCCCCAAATCAAATTCGTAGGAGACCTGCTTGGGATAAGAATCCGTCGTCATAATGGCTTTCGCCGCCAGCAAGCTCCCTTCGCTATCCGCACGCAAAGCCTTATACAGCAGGGGTATGCCCTCTTCAAAAGGGCGCAGGGTGAGTGCCGCGTTTATCTTGCCCGTAGAAGCGATGATCGCTTCGTTTGCGTCCATATCGGAATGCTTGGCAAGCGTACGGCATACCGTTTCCGCGAGCCATTCTCCCGTAGGATGAAAAAGATTAGCAATCCCGCTATTGGCGATAATTGCCCGCGCGAAGCCGTATTTCAAGTGGTTTTTGGAGACCGTAGCCGTGGCGCTTTGCGCGCCGTCCGCAGAAAATACGCAAGCCGCGGCACACCGTTTATCCGCCACAATAAGGGCAAGGTCTTCCCCGCCGTCTTGCTTAATCCCGCAGGCGACACCGCCCGCTTTAAACCCTTCGGGAGCGCAAACGCCGCCAAGAATTTCGCGAAGCTCTCTGTTGACGCCGTTTTTTCTCATCTTCCTGTTTACTCCTTAAAAAAAATACGCGACTGCACGACCGCTTCACCCGCTTCGTTAAAGCCGTGGACAAGATATTCTTCGCCTTGTAGGTGCTTTCGGTAAAAGCGCAAGGTTTCCCCTTCTCTGCACTGTTTAATATAGGAAATGGAAAACTCTTTGAGCATTCGCTCCCGCAACTCCGCCACGGAAAAGCAATTAAAGCAATAATCGGCGTAGCGTGTGTTATTGACGTGCATATTATGATCGTATTCGGAATTGGCAATCGTGAGCGTGAAACGAAGTTCCCCTTCTTCAGGAGAAAAAGCGGGCAATTTCCACTTCACGTCTTCAAACAGCTTTTTCGTATTATAGGTGGAATAATCTTGATTATCAATCGCTTTAGATTGCAACAGCTTACCTTCCTTGATATCGATCAAGCACCAACGCGAAGTGGCGTTTATCAGCGTTTCCCCGCTTGCACTTTCAAATTGATATTCGCGCCCGAAAATTACGCGCGTGGGCGGAGTCGGCCACGTTTTGACCGTAACGGTTTCTCCAAGCCTGATCGGACGAAAAAACTCCACGTGGATATTCGTTACCATAAACGCATACCCGCGCGGTTTAACGTACGCGTACCCAAATCCCAACTCGTCCGCACTGGAACAAGCGACCTCTTCCATAAGCGCGAGCGCAATCGAAGGCTTGATTTCGTCCTTAAAATCCGCATCGCAATACTTGATAGTAAATTCTTTTTTGTGTTCGTAAACTTGCATGCTTTTATTATAACGTATATCGCAAAAAATGTCAATGAACAAATTATGAAATTTTCTTGAAAAATATATAGATTTCTCACGATTTTTCCTTAGAATATATTGACATTTTTTCCTGTATGTGATATAATACTTTACGTAAAGTAAAAAATCGAAAAACCCTTTGGTTTTCAAGCTTTTTTCGATATGATTATATCTGACAGAGCACTACTATGTCAGACAAAAACAACAAAGGAGAACGTTATGAGCGAGAAAGACGGCGTATTGGAAAACGAAAGCGCTATCACGGGCGGTGAAGAGCAAAATCTCGGCATCAGTTCCGACTTGATACGCGGACATATCAACACGATTATCTTGCGCAGTTTGTACGACGGAGACAAATACGGCTACGATATCATCAATGAAATCGAAAAGAAAAGCGGCGGTATGTACACTCTCAAGCAACCCACCCTTTACAGCGCGTTGAAGCGTTTGGAAAGCCTGAAATACGTAGATTCGTATTATGGGGAATTTTCCAACGGGGGCAGAAGAAAATATTTCTCTTTGACCGAGCTTGGTAGGCAGGTTACCGAACAAAATCTTTCCGAATGGGAATATTCGAGAACGATTATCGACAGCTTAATCTCCGACGGCGAAGCGCACTACGACTTTTCTTTTATCACCGATAAGCAACAGGAATTGACGGAATTGAAACGCGCACTCGCCGCACGCGAGCAAGCGCTCGAAGATGAGAAGGTTGCGCTCAATAACCTGAAAAACGAGTTACAGCGCGAACGCTCTTTGCTCTCTGCGCAAAGCTCCTCTCTCTCTTCCCAAAAATCCGATTTCAACGAATTGCGGGAGAAAATGGAAGCGCAAACGGCGGAGCTTGAAGAAAAACAACGCGCATTGAGCGAAAAACAAGGCGAAATCGACGCAAAAGAGTTGGTTTTGTTGGAAAAGGAACGGGAAATCGGCGACGCGAAAGCCGAGCTCGAACGCCAAAGCGCGGAGATAAAAGAGCTGAAATCCTTACTCGAAGCGCAGCAGGCGGCTTTTACCGATAAGGAAAGAGAACTCGACGAAACCAAAAAATTATACGAAGCACAAAACGAAGACTTATCCGCTTTACAGGAGAAAAACGCAGAGCTTACGGCGAAAAATGCGGAGCTTACCGAGCAGACCCTGCTCCTTTCCGCAAACCAAGCCGACAGCGAAGAATTGGAAGCCGCAAAAGCAGAGCTTGCCGCTATGCAAGAAGAGCTGGACGAAAAGAAAACGGTCATCGTTTCCTTAAACAGCGCGATTGCAACGCAGGAAAACACCATTCGGTTCTTGAAAGACGATTATGAAAACAAGACGACGGAGTACTATAACCGTAGTTTAGAGCTTCGTTCTCAGCAAGCGCAAATCGAAGCGCAAAAAGAAAGGCTGGAAGCGGAAAAACGTTTGATGGAAACGCAAGCGGCGCAAGCGGAAGAATTAAAGCTTCAATTGGAAGAAAAGGAAGCCCTGCTCTCTCAACGCGAAGCGGAACTCGCCGAAATCTCTGAACGCATGAGAGCTTCGGAAGAAAATAACTCCTCCGCCCTTTCCGCACTCGAAGAATACAAGCGCGAATTTTCCGAAAAGGAAGAAGCTTGGGAGACGGAAAAGCTTAGCTTAAACGAAGAACGGGAGACCTTGGAAGCAATCCGCGCCACCTTAGAAGCAGAGCGCACGGAGCTGGAAAACAAGCTGCAAACCTTAGAAGTAGAACGCGACACACTGCGCGCCGATAACGAAACGTTAGAGCGCGCGAAATTAGCGCTTGAAGAAGAAAAAGAAACTCTCAACGCCCTGCAAGCTTCTTTGCAAGCAGAACGGGAGCAAATCGATAAAAAAGCGTACGATCTCACCCGACAGGAATACATGGTCGAAGAAAAGGAACGCACGCTCGAAAGCAAGCAAACGGAAACTACGGCTTCCTCCGAAGAAGTGCAACGCCAGCTCGAAGATCTGCAAGCACGGGAAAACGAGCTCGCAAAGAATACCCGCAAACTGCAAGACGATCTCTCTTCTTTGCAGCAACAGCAAAAGGAACTCTCCGCGCGGCAAGCATTGTACAATCAGCAACAGCTTGAATTTATCGCGCGCAAGAACGCGCTCTCTGCACAGCAGTTCGATTTCGCGGATAAACTCAGCTCGTATAACGCGCAAGTAAAGCTCTTTAATGAGAATTTGGAAAAAATAGAAACCGAGCGTACCGCTCTGCAGGCGGAAAAGACGGAGCTTGAACAGCAAGTGAAGGATTTTGAAACCCGCAAAGTCGAGTTTGAAACGGAAAAGAAAAAGCTGGAAGAAGAAAAAGAAACCGCGCACAAAGAGCGCGTGGAAGCACAGAAGAAGACGCTTGAAGACAATTCGGGTATTCAAGCGCGTATGCTGGAATTGCAAGAACGTGAAAACAGGCTCTTACAAAGAGAAAACGCATTGAACGAGCACCTTCGCGACCTTAATTCCCGCCCTATCCCCCCTTACGCCGACGAGCGATACGGTTACGGTTACCAAACGCCTGCGCAAAACGCAAATCCTTATCAAAATTTGCACGAACGCGCGCAAGCGGACGGCATTCGTTTAAATACCGCGGGAAATATGCGTTCGATGCCCATGGCGC
Source organism: Candidatus Scatosoma sp. (assembly GCA_045542815.1). Taxonomy (GTDB): domain Bacteria; phylum Bacillota; class Clostridia; order Christensenellales; family Borkfalkiaceae; genus Scatosoma. Next base: position 8,660 of record JAZQLT010000090.1, read on the forward strand.
AACGCGAAAGCGCAATCGCCGTTATGCCCGAAGCCTCCACCAGAATGAGCAAGGTCTATAACGTCGGCGCGACCCTTTTCAAAGCCGCAATCATCATGCTTTGTATCGTAGCGTTCGTGAGTATCGTCGTATTCTTTACCAAGGATTATTTGAACGTTCCCGCCTACTACCCCGCTATCGGGTTCGGCGTTGGATTCGTTGCATTCTTGGTTTGCGCGCTGCTTAATGCTCGCGGATACCGCTCCAACGCAAGAAGAAAGAAGCACCCTTCCTACTTCTTGACTAGCGCGATTATTTTCGTGATCTGCGTGATCATCGTTACCATGATCGCGGTGTACTTCAAAGCAGACGTTTCCAACCCCGCGCAACTCTTTGCATACGTGATCGTTCCCATCGTATATTTGAGCAATATTCTCATCTTTACGGCGTTCTATCATATGTTTGCAATCAAAAGCTAAATGCAAACTCCCGCCAAACGGCGGGAGTTTTTCTATCTTTTCGTAATTTTTTCGCATTTTGTTAAAAAACGATTGACTGGAAATTATTTATCTGTTATAATAACAAAGCAATCGTACGGAGGCGTAGCTCAGTTGGTTAGAGCGCTACCTTGACATG
>JAZQLT010000091.1:0-11910 GCA_045542815.1 Candidatus Scatosoma sp.
TAGCCATGTCGTTCTGTGAGCCAAGGAGTTGTGTGTGAATGTTGTCTTCCTAAGCCCGCTTGGCCTCCGACTTTGTCGATAAAATGGTTTGGAGAAAGTTTTAAGCTATGGCAGGGGCGCCCGGCATTATGTTTGCATTGCTTCGTTTCGAGATATTCGGAACGGGGCTTTGTGAAGATGTAAAAAACGCGCTCACGCCCGACCTTTTTCCTGCGCTTTATAAGCTTTCCAAGAAACACGAGCTGGCGCATTTGATAGCGGATGCGCTGATTAAGAGCGGACTGCTGCCTGAAAACGGCGAAGCCCACAAACGGTTTTCGCAGGAACGCAGCATGGCAATCTACCGCCGCGAGCAGCAGCAGTACGAATACGAGCGTATCTGTCAAGCGCTGGAAGAGGGGGGGATATCCTTTCTTCCGCTCAAGGGCAACGAAATTCGTAAATACTATTCCGAGCCCTGGCAGCGCACGAGCTGCGACATTGATATCTTAGTGCCCGCAAGTGAGCTGGAACGAAGCGCCGAGCATTTGAACGCGACACTGGGGTACACGGTTGGAGAAAAAACCGTCAACGACCTTTCCTTATTTGCACCCAGCGGGGTGCACTTGGAGCTGCACTACGATTTGACGGAGTGCGGTAGATTTCAAGACGGGATTTTGTCGGATATTTGGCGGTACGCCAGCCCTAAGCAGGAAAATTCGCACCGTTTCGCTTTGACGAACGAAGCGCTGTATTTTTACCATATCGCGCATATGGTGAAGCATTTTGAAGACGGCGGGTGCGGGGTGCGTCCTTTCTTGGATTTGTTTTTGCTCAATCAAAAAGCGGAAATAGACGCGGAGAAGAAGGACGAGTTGTTGCGAAAGGGCGGTTTTTTGACCTTTGCGCGGGCTTGCGAAAAGCTTTCCCGTGTTTGGTTTGAGAACGCCCAAGCGGACGAGTTGTGCCGAAAACTGGAATCCTATGTTCTTACGGGCGGGGCGTACGGCACTTTGCAAAACAGAGTGGTGCTACAGCAGGCGAAAAAGGGAAGCAAATTCAAATACATTCTCTCGCGTATATTTATTTCGAATAAAGAGCTTGCGTTAAAATATCCCGCGCTGGAAAAGCGGCCCTATCTTGCGCCCTTTTATCATATCAAGCGCTGGTGCAAACCGCTCACGCATAAGAAAAGCGGAAAACAGTCCTTGCACGAGCTTTCGCAAACGGCGGCGGTGGAAAGCGACACAAAAGAAGAAAACGCACGCCTGCTAAAAGAGTTAGGCTTACAATAAAAAAGGTCGGATTTGTCAAAGCAAATCCGACCTGTATTTTTTTGCGGGAATTAAAAGAAAGTGGGGATAACCAGTGCCCCGATGACGAGTGCGCCAAGGGCGATACGGTACCAACCGAACACTTTAAAATCGTGTTTTCTTACGAAATCCGTCAGGAACTTGATTGCCGCTAAGGATACGGCAAAGGCTACCGCGCAGCCGATAAGAAGATAGCCGATCTCCGCGCCCGTAAACCCGCCGCTTTCCAAGAAAAACTTGACGAGCTTTAAGCCGCTTGCGCCGAGCATGACGGGAATGGCGAGAAAGAAAGTAAATTCCGCGCCTGCGGGGCGGGAAACCCCGATAAGGAGTGCGCCTAAAATGGTCGCGCCCGAACGGGAAGTGCCGGGAATGAGCGAAAGCACTTGGAACGCGCCGATGATAAGGGCGTGCTTGTAGGAGATATCCGCCGTGCTTTTTATGGGTAGTTCTTTTCCGCGGTTACGGTTTTCCACCACGATAAACGCCACGCCGTAAAGTATTAAGGTAAGCGCAATCACGATCGGGCGGTATAAATATTCGTCCAAAAGGTCGTCGAAAATCAAGCCTAAAACGGCGGCGGGCAGGCAGCCTACCAGCACCTTTCCCCAAAGGTTCAAGATACCCATGTCTGCGACGAGTTTTGTTTTTACTTGTTTTTCTTGCTTTTCTTGCGTTTCGCCTTCGGGGGGGTCTATCTCCGTTTTTTGCAAGGAAAGGGGGAAGAGCTTTTTCCAAAACATAACGACAACGGCAAGGATTGCCCCAAGCTGAATAACGACGAAAAAGACTTCCTTAAACGCTTCGCGCGCTTTAAGGGTGAGCGCGGGAATGCTCTCCACCAAAATCATGTGGCCCGTGCTCGAAACGGGCAGCCATTCGGTGATACCTTCCACGATTCCCAAAAGGATTACCTTTAAAATTTCCAAAAATTGCATACGCATCTCTCCGTATTGTATGACTGATATGTAAAATTATAGCACAAAGGGCTGAAAATGTCTATTATTTTGCAAAAAATAAGCAAAAAATGCGCAAAAACGGGCAAAAATCTTTAAAATGGGTATTGCAATCGGCAAAAAAATATGTTATAATCAAAACACAAAAGATAATTATGACGGGGGTACTTTGCGCCAGATTTATCAAAAATACTTCAAGGGGGTACCAAAGATGGCTCAGGGTACGGTAAAATGGTTTAACGCGGAAAAGGGTTACGGATTCATCGCCAACGACGAAGGCGGCGACGACGTATTCGTACATTTCTCCGCGATCATCGCAGAAGGCTATCGGAGATTGAAGGAAGGACAAAAGGTTACGTTTGAAACGGAAGCCGATCCTAAAAATCCCGAAAAGCTCCGCGCTGTCAACGTGCAGGCGATTTAAAGAGACGAAGGCAAAAAACCGTATCGCGAGGTACGGTTTTTGCTTTTTGAAAGGTATTTGCGAAATATAGAAAAAAATGCCTTGCACGGATTGACAAAATCATAGATTTTGTGTATAATCATTAAAAAGGGGAAAGGAGCGCCGTTATGTATCCTTATGAGATCTTGTTCGGAATGGGATTTTATGAGATTTTCCTGATACTTGGGCTGATCGGCGCGCTCTTTCTTGCCGATAAAATGGGAGCGGTGCGCGGGTTTTCCGTGAAACTGCAAAAGCTCCTTATTATCGGCTTTATCGTAGCTATCTTTTTCGCATTTTTCGGCGCGGTGTTTTTTCAGGCGATTTATAACGCCTTGGAAACGGGCGAATTCCGCTTAAACGCCACCACGGGCATGACCTTCTACGGCGGGCTCATCTTCGGTGTGGCGGCGTTTCTCGGTATATGGTTCGGCGCAGGGAAATTCTTTTGCCCGAAAGGCGAACCCAAGGAAAGCTTCGGCGCGCTTGCGGATATAGCGGCTTGTTTGATCCCGCTTGCACATGGGCTGGGGCGTCTGGGCTGTTTTACGGCGGGTTGTTGCCACGGTAAGCCCACCAACGCTTGGTACGGGGTGGAGATGTACACACGGGAGGGCTGGCAAAAAGTCGTGCCCGTGCAGTTGTTTGAAGCGATATTCCTTTTCGTCTTAGCGGGGGTATTGCTGTGGCTGTTTTTCGGGAAATTCGGAAAAGAGAACAAGGGGCGGTTTCCGCTTATGCCCATCTATTGCGTGGGGTACGGCGTGTGGAGATTTTTCATCGAATACGCCCGTGCGGACGAGCGCGGGGCGACGGTAGTGTCCTTTTTAAGCCCTTCGCAGCTCGTGGCGATCCTTATGATTGCGGCGGGAATTGCGTATTTTGGGATTTGGTTTTATAAAAGAAAAAAATCGTTGCGGGAAAACACCGTAACGGGAAATGATAGGAGTAAAAAAAATGGAAAGAACGGAAGCGATGAAGCAGTTTGAAGAGTTGTTCGGCGACAAGCCGGAAGACCTGTTTACGGCGGCGGGCAGAATCAACGTAATCGGCGAACACGTCGATTATTGCGGCGGTAAGGTGTTCCCTGCGGCGCTTAATTTGCGTTGTAACGTATATGCGAAAAAGCGCGGCGGCAAGAAAATTCGTATGGGATTTCGCGGCATTGACGGGGTTATCGAGCTGGACGTAGATAAGCTGGATAGCTATAAAAATTTAAAGATCGGCAACTATCAAGCGGGCGTTGCCTACTTCTTGCAGGAAGAAGGCGTAGAAATCGTGGGCTGCGATTTGTATTACGATTGCACCGTGCCTTTCGGCAGCGGGCTTTCGTCTTCTGCGGCGATCGAGGTCGCTACGGCGGTAACCTTCTGCGAATATGCGGGCGTGCCTTACGATAAGGTGCATTTGGCGGTCGTTTCTCAGCGTGCGGAAAACAAGTACGCGGGCGTGAACTGCGGGATCATGGACCAGTTCGCTTCGGCGATGGGCAAGAAAGACCACGCAGTGCTGCTCGATTGCGCAACGCTGGAATATCAGTACGTGCCCTTGCAGCTCGGCGAATACTGTCTTGTAGTCGCGAATTGTAACAAGCCCCACAACCTTGTGGAGAGCAAGTACAACGTACGCCGTCAGGAAGTGGAATCCGCGCTTAAAATTTTGCAAACGGTGCTGCCTGTGAACAACCTTGCCGAAGTAACGCCCAAGCAGTTTGCGGATACCAAATATCTGCTCCCCGGCGTGGTATGCAAGCGTGCGGAGCACGTTATCATGGAGTGCGACCGTGTCAACAAGGCGGTGGAAGCGCTTAAAGCGGGGGATATTTTTGAACTCGGACACCTTTTGAACGAGAGCCATTACAGCTTGCGTGATTTGTACGAAGTAACGGGCAAAGAACTGGATACGCTGAGCGGCTTGGCGCGCAAGGAAGCGGATTGTTTGGGTTCGCGTATGATCGGTGCGGGCTTTGGCGGCTGCACGATCTCTATCGTGAAAAAGACGGCGGTGGAAGGCTTTATCCGTCGCGTGGGCAAAGCGTACCAAGACGCCATCGGCTATAAAGCAAGCTTCTATGAAACTTCTATTGAAGACGGTATCACCGTAGAAAAGCTTTAATTTTCAAAAGATAAGGGACAGGTACGAGATGAAGTACGTAATCGCGCTCGATCAGGGCACGACTTCTTCGCGGGTCGCACTCGTAAACGAGCAGGAAAAGATTACGGCGATTTTAAGCCGTGAATTTCCGCAGATCTATCCCGACGAAGGCTGGGTGGAGCACGATCCCGTCGATATTTGGTCGAGTCAGTACGGCGTGATGATGGAGCTGTTGGCAAAGAGCAACGTTTCCGCGCAGGACGTCGTGGCGATCGGGATCACCAACCAAAGAGAGACTACGATCGTTTGGGATAAATATACGGGCAAGCCCGTGTATAACGCTATCGTATGGCAGTGCCGCCGTACGGCGGATCGAATTTCCGAGCTGAAAAAGCAAGGCTGCGAAAATGTCATTCGCCAAAAGACGGGGCTTATCCCCGACGCCTATTTTTCGGCGAGCAAGATCGAATGGATACTCGACCACGTCGAAGGCGCAAGGGAACGCGCAGAGCGCGGCGACCTGCTTTTCGGTACGGTGGATACTTGGCTGGTTTGGAAGCTGACGGAAGGCAAGTGCCACGTTACGGACGCCACCAACGCGTCCAGAACCATGCTGTTCAATATCGATACTATGGATTGGGACGACGAGCTGTTGTCGCTCTTCCGCATTCCGCGCTGCATGCTTCCCGAAGTGAAAAATTCGGGGGAGATCTTTGGCTATGCGAATTTGAGCGGGGTCCGCGTTCCGATTGCAGGGATTGCGGGCGATCAGCAGGCGGCTCTGTTCGGGCAGGGCTGCTATGAGCGCGGCGAAGGAAAGAATACCTACGGTACGGGCTGTTTCCTACTCATGAACGCAGGGGAGGAACGCCCTACGAGCGAGAACGGTCTGCTTACGACGCTTGCGGCGACGCTTGGCGGGCAAAAACCGCAGTATGCGCTGGAAGGGAGCGTGTTTATCGGCGGGGCGGTCATTCAATGGCTGCGCGATGAAATGCGCTTTTTCACGGAGAGCCGCGACGCGGAATATTACGCAAGAAAAGTACCCGATACGGGTGGGGTATATATCGTGCCCGCATTCACGGGGATAGGCGCGCCGTACTGGGATATGTACGCACGCGGTACGATCGTCGGGATTACGCGCGGGACGAAGCGCGAGCATATCATTCGCGCGGCGCAGGAAGCGATTGCCTTTCAGTCTGCCGATCTCGTTTCGGCAATGGAACGGGACATGGGTATGCCGTTGAAGGCTTTGAAGGTGGACGGCGGGGCTTCGCGGGATAGCTTTTTAATGCAATTCCAAGCGGATATTTTGGGCGCAGAAGTGGTAAAACCGCAATCGCACGAAACAACGGCGCTGGGCGTTGCACGGCTTGCAGGGCTTACCGTGGGACTTTGGAAGGACCAAAAAGCTCTGGCGGCTTCGCAGGAAGTGGATCGGCGTTACGTGCCTGCTATGGACAAAACCGAGCGGGAAGAACGCTTGAAAAAGTGGCATAAAGCCGTGGAGCGCAGCTTGGGCTGGGAACTGCCTTAGCGTGATACTTGAAAAGTATCGCGCAGCGATATAAATCCCTTATGGGGATTTGCGATATACGCAAGCGATATGCCCTACGGGCGTGAATGTGGGATTTATATCCTATCGCAAACGAGGGAAACGAGATTATATTACCAAAATAAAAAGAGAGCACGCACAGTAAAAACACTGCCGCGCTCTCTTCCTTTTTGTATAAGGCTAAGTCGAGCCAGACTTTTATTATTCTTTTACGTAGCCAAGGGCAAGCTTTTTTAATCGTTCTTTGGTATTATCCTTGGGGTTGCACGCGGCGTGCAGGAGAAGGGCTTGCAATACTTCGGAAATGCGCTTTGCGGGAATACCGAGTTCTAAAAGATCTTTTCCCGAAAGAGCGAGCTGCTTTAAGGTCAAGGGCGCGTTTTCCGCTTGCATTTTAGCAAGCAGCTCTCGCCAGCGCTCGCAGGTAGGAGCGATGGAAAGGTCGTCCGTGCAAGCGGAAAAATCTGCTTGTTTGAGTGCGAGTAGGTCGTCTAAAAGCGGATAATGCGCAACGAAAAAGCGGCGCAGCTTGTTTTCTTTCGTTTGGCAATTGAAATCGTACATATGCCATTCGACAAGGGCAGGTATGCGTTCAAGCATGGTTTTGGGGGCTTTCAAGCGGGTTAAAACTTCTTTTGCTATCCTTGCGCCCTCTTCGTGATGCGCGTAGGAATTTCCGTCTTTCAGAGAGCAAAAGGGTTTGCCGATATCATGCAAAAGCGCGGCAAGACGCACCTGTTTTTCCGCGTATAAAACGGCGCGCAGAGAGTGTTCTAAAACGTCGTATTTATGAAAGTCCGCACGTTGCTTCATGCCCTTGCCCAAAGCAAGCTCGGGTATAATACGGGCAAGTACGCCCGTCTGCTCCAAGAGCTTTAATCCGCGGTAGTGCCCGTCCTTTACGCCGTATTTTTCATCGGCGGTAAGGATTGCGCAAAGCTCGGTGAATATGCGTTCGGGGGAGATGTCGTCGATAAGGCTTGCGTTTTCGCTTGCGCCCTGTAAGCACTCGCAGTCGGGAGAAAAACCGAGCTGTGCGGCTTGGCGCGCCAAGCGCATCAAGCGCAAACCGTCTTCGCCGAAGACTTTTTTTGCGGGCGCAACGGCGGTGAGCCGTTTTTCTTCGATAGCGGGAATACCGTTAAGAGGGTCGGAAAAGGCGTTTTCTCGGATATGGAAATACACCGCGTTGCAGGTGAAATCCCGCCTACGCGCGTCCAAAAGAATATCGTCCGTAAAAAAGGTTTCAACGGGTACGTGGGTGCCTCGAACGTAGCGGTCAGAGCGGAAAGAGCTATATTCGTATTCTATGCCTTCGGGGTCTTTTAATTTCACCGTGCCTGTATTTTTGAATACCGACTTGATGACAAAGCCCAAAGCTTGCGCCGTTTGCGTAAACTCTTCAAAACGCATTGGGGAGCAGATATCCCAATCCTGCGCGGCTTTTGCACGGAGAGTAAGCCCCGCGAGAAAATCCCGCACGGCTCCGCCGACTACGAAAAGGGGTTTTTCGCAGGCGTTGGCAAGCTCGATTAAGTGTTTTGGCAAAATCGTTCGCATATTTTGGCGCATTTTTCCTTCCAAATAAAAATTTTTTATATTTACAGTATAACAAATTCAAAAATAAATTGCAATTCTTTGAAAAGTATTATATAATATATGCAACAGTATTTTTACGAAAGGTGTCTATGTATCATATAATTCTCAACCCCGTTGCGGGAAAGAAAAAAGCTTTAAAGAACCTGCGCGTGGTAGAAGAGATTTTAACAGGGCGCGGTATTGCTTACGAAGTGCATAAATCTTGCGCTGTGCGAGATGCGGAAAGCATCGCCTTTCAGCTTACCGAGCGCGGAGAGAACGACCTGATCGTGCTCGGCGGGGACGGTACGCTGCATGAAGTGCTTAACGGTTTATCCGATCCCGCGAAATGCAAGCTTGGGTTGATCCCTTCGGGTACGGGCAACGATTTTGCGGACAGAATGGGGATATCGTTGGATCCGAAAAAGGCGCTCCTTCGTATTTTGGACGGCGAAGCGAAACCTGTGGATTATCTGGAAGTGGGCGGCAGACGCTGCATGAACGTTGCGGGGCTGGGTATCGACGTGGACGTCCTTGAACGCTGTCAAAGGGGAAAGCTTAAAGGTAAGATTAAATACGTAATGAGCCTAATCAAGAGCTTATTTGCGTTTAAGGGCTACCGTGTACGCGTTGAATGCGGGGAACGGGTGGAAACGCACGACGTTTTGATTTGTGCCGCGTGTAACGGCTCGAAGTTTGGCGGGGGGATTAAAATTTGTCCGCCTGCGGTTGCGGACGACGGGCTTTTGGACGTTGTCGTAGTCGATTGTATCGGCGGGAAATGGAAGATTGTAAAGGCTTTCATACAGCTTATGAAAGGGAAGGTGATCGAATATCCCCTGACCACTTATTTCCGCGCTGAACGGGTGCAATTCTTGCCCGAAAAGTCCTGCATAGTGCAGCTTGACGGGGAATTGTACGAAAATCTTGTTTTTGATGCGAAAATCTGTAAGGGATTGCATTTTTATTGATTAACACGGAAGCCTTTTCGGCTATAATGTAGGAAGAAGGAATGACGAACGGAAGGTATAAAAAAATACTGGATAGAATGCCCCAAGGGGTGTTCGTATTTGACGATAAGCTGCGCGTGAAATTCACGAATGCGGCGTTTCGGCGTTCCTTTCCCGATGGTTCTAAAACGCAAGGCTCTTTGGCGCAGGCGCTTGCCTGTAAGGAAGGGGTGCGCTGCGGAGAAGGAGAGTCCTGCGCGTACTGCGCTTTTTATCGCGCAATGCGCTCGGCTGTTGCCGAAAACGCGGAAAAGACAGAGACGGTGCATACTTCCGTAAACCGCGGCGGTCATACGGATAAAATTTCCATGCGTATCCGCGTGCTGCCCGCAGACGGTAAAGGGAAGCTCTTTTTGGGGCTTACGGACGGCTCGTATCATACGGAAATCGAGCGGGAAATGCTTTCCGCACAGCAAATGCAGCGTCGGTTATTGCCTGCGGGCAAGAGCGTTGGCGGCGTAGCGTACGCGTACATGTATATTCCGCGCTACGGCGTGGGCGGAGATCTGCCTGACGTGTATGAGTTGAACGGACAAACCTACGGGATACTTTCCGACGTTTCGGGTAAGGGGATCTCGGCGGGTATGCTGTCGGCATTTTTGAAGGCGGCGTTTGATAAAAAGCAGCCTGATCTTGCGGTCGCTCTTTCGCAGTTAAACGGGAAGTTTAACGAGCTCAATCAGGACGAGCGCTCGTACATCACCGTATCAGCGGTGCGTATCGATAAGGAGACGGGGGTGCTCCGCTATGCCGTGGCAGGGCATAACGTGCCCATCCTGTTAAGGAACTCTTTGGGGATTAACGAGATTGAAGCGCCCGCGCCGCCCATTTCTAATTGGATGCCAAGCTTTACTTACAGGGAAAACGAAATGCCTTTCGAGCGCGGCGACGTTTTGGTGATGTGCACGGACGGGGTAACGGAATGCGTCAACTCCGCAGGCGAGCAGTTTGGGATCGAGCGTGTGGAAAGCGTGCTCATGCAATCGCGCGGGGCGGAAGATTTTATCGCGAAGCTGAAATCCGCTTTAAGCGTTTTTTGCGGCGGGAATTACTCGGACGATATCACGGCAGTGGCGTTCGATTTATAAAGAAAAAATCGCAATAGAATGCGTTAAAAGGAGATAATCATGGCAGAAAGAAAATATTACGTTGGTATTGACCTTGGCGGTACGTTTATCAAGGGCGGGATCGTGGACGATCTCGGAACGATCGTTTATTCGGATAAAACGCCCACGGAAAGCGAAAAGGGCGGGGACAGGGTCGCGGCGAATATTGCCGCGCTCGTGGATACGCTGCTGGAAAAAACGGGGCTTACCAAGCAGGACGTACAGGGGATCGGTATGGGCTCGCCCGGCATGATCGACAGCAAAGCGGGCAGCGTTATTTTCTCCGGTAATTTGCATTGGAAGGATTTTGCGGTGGCGGAAAAATTAGGTCAGCTCACGGGTTTGAAGGTTAAAATTGCAAACGACGCGAACGTGGCGGCGCTCGGCGAAGCAAAGTTCGGTGCGGCAAAGGGCTGTGAAAATATGGTTATGTTCACGCTCGGCACGGGCGTTGGCGGCGGTATCGTTGCAGAAGGTAAGCTGCTGGAAGGCAATAAATCGGCGGGCGCAGAAATCGGGCATATGGTCATCGTGGTCAACGGCGAACAATGCACTTGCGGCAGAAAGGGCTGTTTGGAGACGTACGCGTCGGCAACGGCGCTTATCCGCGATACTAAGCGTGCTATGGAAGCGCATAAGGACAGTAAAATGTGGGAAATCGGCTCGCTGGACAATGTTACGGGTAAAACGGCGTTCGATTATAAGGACAGCGATCCGTACGCCAAAGCGGTGGTGGATAGCTATATTGAACACCTTGCTTGCGGGATTACGAACGCGGCAAACGTGTTCCGTCCCGAAACGGTGCTGCTCGGCGGCGGCGTGTGCGGTCAGGGCGACGAGTTGATTAAGCCCTTGCAGGAATTGCTGGATAGGGATATTTTCGCGGGCGAGCTTGGTCCGCAGGTCTCTATTAAAATTGCAGAGCTTGGGAACTCGGCGGGGTTGTTGGGCGCAGCAGCGCTTTTGATGGACTAAGCAGAAAAGTTTTTCTTAAAACTTGGAAAAAGCGGCAAAAAACAGTTGACAAATATTAAAAAAAATTCTATACTATATAAGCGCTTGCATGAAAGAGCGTTTATATATGCACTGTTAGCTCAACTGGATAGAGCGTCGGTCTACGGAACCGAAGGCTAGGAGTTCGAACCTCTTACGGTGCACCAGGAAAACGACCTGTGGATTTTACCACAGGTCGTTTTTCCTATTCCTTTGAGGTTCTCACTTGCCGAGGTTCCGTAGGAAACGGAAGGACGAGCTGCAAGTTTTTATTGCAAATTATTTTTCTTGAAAATCTCTGCCGATTAATTCGTCTATGCTTATTCCGTAAAATTCGGCGAGAATAAGACAGTTTTCTATGTTGGGGATCCGTAAATCGTCTTCCCAACGGCTTATGGCGGCTTGCGTAAGCCCCGTTTGTTTTGCTAACTCCGTTTGCGTATAGCCCGCCGCTTCCCGTTGACTTTTAAGATAAAAACCAAATTTCATAAAAAGCACCTTTTTTATTTATTATAATATACCAAGTGGCATAAAAAAACTTGACTTATACCAAATGGTATGGTATTATATTGTTATGAATATACCAAACGGTATATATAAATCAAAGGAGGTTGAGCTATGGATATTATTCAAGCATTTTGCTTGGCGTACAACGAAGAGCTGAGCAATCAAAAGTGGAAAAAGGAAGAAGAAGACAGAAAAAGGGATAAGGTAGAAGAAAAGGAAGATAAAGATTTTTTGGAAAGCCTTACGGAAAAGCAAACGGAGATATTTAGACGGATAGAAGACGATTTTCTATTACAAGCTGCCAAAGACGAAGATAGGGCATATTTAATAGGCTTTAAAGTGGGCGTATTGTGTATGTTAGAAGTTTTTAGAGAAGA
>JAZQLT010000092.1:0-2839 GCA_045542815.1 Candidatus Scatosoma sp.
AACGCCCCTTTTTCAAAAGGAAAAGGCTATGAAAGACGTCTATTCTTCTGAAAAAATAAAAGCGCTCACCGCGCCGATTTTGGAAAAGGGGTTCACCTTTGAATATTTATACCAAAAGGGCGGGGATAGCAGCTGTGTGTATATCTGCCGCTATAAAAAGGGCAGGGATTTTCTCGACTGGCGGGAAGTTTCCGGCGGGGAAGAAATCAATATCGTTACTTTCATCAAAGGAGAGTACGGTTTTCCGTCTTTAAAAACGCTCTACCCCAAAGAATACCGCGCTTTTAGGCGGAAACATCTCTTTAAAAAGGCGAGCTTGGAAGAGCGCAGGGCGTTTATCGCGTCGATTTTATTAGTAGAGCTAAACGCAGGGAAAGGCGACTTTTTCGGTATTCCCATGGAAAGAAATGAAGAGTAACGGGAGTTTTATGAAAAGATTTGCAAAAAGATTTTTCGCGTTGATGATGACGGTGTTCTTGTTCATCCCGTTATCCGCTTGCGATAAGTACAAGAGCTCCTATAGCGCGGTAGGTCTGGTGAGAGGGCAGACGTCGCATAGCTGTGAAGCGAGTTTTTTCACTCTTAAAGGGGAGCTGGTGTTTAAAATTAAAAAATCCGACAAAGGGACGGAAGGCGACGTGCGCTATTCGATACAGGTTGATGAAGGGGAATTGCGCCTGTATTATGATATTTACGGGGTAAAAGAGCAATTAACCTGCGTGAAGGCAGGCGAGTCTGTGGAGAGCCGAGGCGGATACGTGGAAGGCGGAAAATCGGTTTATATCATTATCGAAGCAGTGGAAAAAACACAAGGTAAAATATCCGTTGAGCTTGACAATTAGACGGTTTGCACCCTATTGCAAAAACGCGCTTAGGGATAAATGATAGTCATCGTAACAAGAAACCCGACCGTGTGGTCGGGTTTTGATTTATTATTTTTTCAGCTCCAAGGTGCGTTTATACGCCGCGGTTACCGCGGAAGCGGCAATCCTTTCAAAATCCGCGCTTCGTAAGGCTTTGATGCCTTCGATGGTCGTGCCGCCGGGGGAGCAAACGTTTTTGATCAGCGTTTCGGGATCGCCGTACTTTTCCAGCATTTTTGCCGCGCCGATCATCGTCTGTACGGTATAGGAAAGGGCTTTTTCCTGCGGAACGCCGCACTCGATCGCGCCTTTCGTCAGCGCGTCCGCAAACGCATAGACAAAGGCGGGGCCGCAGCCCGAAAGAGCGCTCCCTGCGTCGATCTCAGCTTCGGGGATTTTATCAAACCTACCCGCAGGGGCAAAGCCGTTTAAAAACGCCTGTTCCTGCTGTGAAGAAACGCCTGCTACCGCGTATAAGATCATCGCTTCGCCAACCAGCGCGGGGGTGTTGGGCATGATACGAATTACGGGCAGGTCGGCGCCGATATAGGCGCGGATAGCGGCGATGGAAACGCCTGCGCCCATGGTGATTACTACTGCGTCCGTTCTGTTTCGTAAAATTTCCGCAAAAGCGGCGATTGCGCTTTCCATGACCTGCGGTTTTACGCCAAGCACGATAAAGCGGGCTTCCCTTGCAATTTCTTCCGCCGTAGCGGGGGTTGCCCCAAGCGCTACAAACGCTTTCACCTTATTTTCGTCGTAGTCGCATACGGCGATTTTTTTACATTCCACGGCTTTCATGCAAGCGGTAGCGAGCGCCCCGCCCATGTTGCCGCAGCCGATAAATCCGAATTGATAAGTCATAAAAATACTCCTTTATGGTGAAGTTTCTCGCCGTTGGCGAAAAGTGAAGTTTATTTCATAAGTGAAGTTGCGACTTCGTCGCAGTGAAGTTTTTTGCTCCGCAAAAAGTTGTAGCGGTTATTAAAATTTACCGCAACTTGCCCCAACGGGGCAAACTTCACTTTGCCGTAGGCAAAACTTCACTTGGCTTTTGTCAAACTTCACTTTCACGAAGTGAAAACTTCACTCTATCCTCGTACCTGCCCCGTACCTTTCACGATATATTTATACGAGCACAGCTCTTCCAAGCCCATAGGCCCGCGGGCGTGCAGTTTTTGGGTGGAAATGCCGATTTCACAGCCCTTTCCAAATTCGCCCCCGTCCGTAAAGCGGGTGGACGCGTTGACATATACCGCCGCGCTATCGACGCAAAGGGCGAAAAGCTCGCAATTGTCTTGGTTTTCGCTCACGATACAATCGCTATGCCCCGTCGAATGCTTGCCGATATGTTCGATTGCTTGTTCGGTGCTTTCAACGACTTTGACCGCCAAGATATAATCCAAAAACTCCGTGTCAAAGTCCTGTGTGCCTGCGGGCGTTCCGTCGATAACAGAGCGCGCGGCTTCGTCCAAGCGCAGCTCTACGGGCGGCTTGCCCGCCTGCGAACGCTCGCCGCAAAGCCGTGCTTTAAGCAGGGGTAAAAACTGCTTTGCCACCCCTTTATGCACTAAGCACACTTCCGCCGCGTTGCATACCGACGGGCGGGAAGTCTTTGCGTTTTCCAAAATATTCAACGCTTTTTCCAAATCCGCGTATTCATCTACGTAGATATGGCAAATGCCCGTACCCGTTTGAATGCAGGGGACCTTCGCGTTCTCCACACACGCGCGGATAAGTCCTGCGCCGCCGCGGGGAATGAGCGCATCTACAAGCCCGACCGCCGTCATAAGCTCGGTGGCGCTCTCTCTGGAAGTGTCTTCCAAAACGTTGATAAAATCGGGGTTTAAGCCCATGGAAGAAAGGGCGTTGCGGAGTATCTTTACAAGGGCAAACGACGAATTGAACGCGTCCCTGCCCCCGCGAAGCACGCAAACGTTGCCGCTTTTAAAGCACAGTGCGCCCGCGTCCGAGGT
>JAZQLT010000093.1:0-5690 GCA_045542815.1 Candidatus Scatosoma sp.
GCGCGCGATTGTATAAAAATGAACCTCGCTTGCGGAATATCCGCAAGCCGGGGATTTTGTTTTAAGGCGATATGTTTCGCTTTGCTCAACGCGATATAATGCAATGCTTAATTGCGATATAGTTCACTGCGTTCACTGCGATAGGATATAAATCCCACCGCAACGCCCGCAGGGCATATCGCGCCGAAGGTATATCGCTACTCGTCCGCGGGGTTCATCATGTCAAACGCTTTTATCAAGAAGCCCGATATCGGGAAACATGCCTGTACGATGATGATAATGAGCAGAATTTGCGGCAAGGTAAAGCTTACGGCTTCCCAGTTCTCGAATACGAAATTTCCAAGTACGGGTATGCTGACTACGATACAGCAAAGCGCCGCCGCCACGACAAAGAGTACCGCGCGCACCACGTTAAACGGCTGACAAATTCGATACAGCATTACGAGACCGCAGAAGGTGAGTGCGATCATCATCAACGCGTGGTATTCCAAAGTCTCTGCGCCCGCGGCGTCGATAAACCCAAACGTTTCCGAAAGAGAGGTGTTGTGCATGACGTACAGAGTCAATATACCAAGCGCCATTGTAAACGCGCCGGGTATGGCTCGGCTTAAAACGTAAGGGATAAATTTGCCCTTGACCCGCTCGGTGTTCGGTTGCAGGGAGAGTACCAAGGACGGGATTGCACTGATAAAGAACTCGTACATGAGCATATTGCTCGTGGTGAAGAAGTACTGACTGGAAAGGGAGATACAAACCACTGCAAGGGTAAGAATGAGCAGCGTTTTCATGATATACAGCGCCGAAGAATCCTTGACGTTGTTGATAACCCGCCGACCTTCGTTTACAATCTTGGGCATTGACCCGAAGTTATTGTCCTGTAAAACAAGGTTGGAGACGTTTCTCGCCGCTTCGCTGCCCGAAGCAACGGAAACGGCGCAGTCCGCTTCCTTCATAGCAAGGATATCGTTAACGCCGTCGCCCGTCATGGCGACTGTATTGCCCGCCTTCTTGATCGAGCGGATTAAAATTGCCTTTTGTTCGGGGGTAACCCGTCCGAATACGGTGTATTGATTTGCCGCGGTTTCTACTTCGAGATCGGACAGCCCTTCGAGCGAGATAAACTGAGAAGCGTTCTTGATCCCCGCGCGCCTTGCCACTTCGGCAACGGTTACGGGGTTGTCGCCCGAAATGACCTTGACGGCAACGTCGTTGTCCTTGAACCATTTAATGGTGTCGATAGCGTCGGGACGGATATTATCCGAAAGGGTGAGCACCGCCACCGCGCGAAGCCCCGCAGGTACTTTATCCCCTTGTATCTGCCCGCTTGCGTGCGCTACCACGAGCACGCGCAGACCCATTTGCGCGTATTGTTTTACAATCTTATCGATACGCACGGGTACGGGCTTTAACACGAACTCGGGCGCGCCCATGACGTACGTACCCGCTTCTTCAAAGGTAACGGCGGAGAGTTTTCTCGCCGACGAGAAGGGGAGCGTTGCGATGGGTTGCAGTGCCGTAGAGTGTCCGAAGCGTTCGTAGAGCGCGATAGAAGTCTGGTTGTTATCGTTTAAGGAAGCAAGCATAGAGCCCAAAATATCGTCTATGCCGTATTCGCCCGTAGAGTTGAGCAGGATACAGTCGCTTACCTTCATTCTGCCGTCCGTAATCGTGCCCGTCTTATCCAAGCACAGTACGTTGACGCGCGCCAGCATTTCAAGGGAGTACATGTCTTGCACGAGCGTGTTATACTTTGCAAGACGGATCATGCCCGTGGAGAGCGCGACCGTAGTCAAAAGCAACAGCCCCGAAGGGATCATACCGATCACGACGGAAGCGGTTTTTTGAATGGTTTTGCTCAAATCTTCATTTCCGCCCAAAAGGTTATGCCAAAAACCGCCGCTTTCCTGTAAAGTGCTCCAGCTTCCGCCGATCTCGCTGTAATTCGTAAAGAACATGAGCACGGCTACGGGGATAATGAGAAAACCAATCACGCGGATAAACAAGGAGATGGAGTTCATAATCTCCGAGTTCGGGCGCTTATACTTTTTCGCCCGCGCGGTGAGTTTACTGATGTAGGTGTCTTCGCCGATCTTATCCACACGCACGGCGATCTGTCCGCTTGCCACGAACGAGCCGGCGTATAAAAGGTCGCCGTCTTCTTTCTTAATGGGTACGGATTCACCCGTGAGCAGGGATTCGTTGAGCTCCGCCATGCCTTCGACTGCGAAACAGTCGGCGGGGACTTGCTGACCGGCTGAAAGGATCAGGATATCGTCTATGACGATTTCTTCCACGGGGATTTCCACTCTCTTCCCGCCGCGCACGACCTTGGCGGTAGGGGAAGAAAGGATAGAGAGCTTATCCAGCTTGCGCTTTGCGCGGATTTCCAAAACGATACTTACGAGTGTGTTCGCCAAGAAAATAAGCACGAATAAGTATTGCGAAAGGGGTGCGTGAGCAAGGAGCAGCGCGATCGCCGCGATTGCACACAGCAGGTTGAACCCCGTGCAAAGATTGCCGACAAAAATACTGCGATAGGTTTTGGAGTATTTTTTACCCGACTTATTGACAAGCCCCTGTTCCACGCGTTCGGAAACCTGCGCGCGGGAAAGACCCTCGTCTGCCGCAGCGTTGAAACGCTGTACGTCCGCTACGGGGACAGTGTTCTTTTTCTTATCTTTTTTCTTGGGGAAAAGATCGCGGATTTTGCGCGTTGGCTTTTCTTCTTTGGATACGTTTTCGGTATCCGTAACGTTTTCTTTTTTCATATAGTACGTGCTCCGTAAAGAGATTACTTCCATCATTATAGCATACGAGCGGGAAAAACACAAGTTTTTTATGCGAAAATCACAGGAAATCAAGTTTAGTACTTTTCATTTAATTGCTTTTACGGTGAAAAAGTTGTATAATAGGGGAAAAGTGAAGTTTTGCCTACGGCAAAGTTAAGTTTGCGTGCAAGTTAAGTTTTTCGCTATGGCGAAAAGTGAAGTTTGCCCCGCTGGGGCAAGTTGCGGTAAATATAAATAACAGCCACAACTTTTTGCGGAACGCAAAAAACTTCACTGCGCTTGCAAAGCGCAACTTCACTTATTGAAAATAAACTTCACGATAAAGAGGTGTTATTATGATCGATATTAACCTTATCCGTACGAATGCGGAGCTCGTTAAAGAGAATATCCGCAAAAAATTCCAAGACCACAAGCTTCCGCTTGTTGATCAGGCTTTGGAGCTGGATACCAAGCGCCGTGCGCTGATTGCCGAAGGGGACGCGCTCAGAGCCGCGAGAAATACCCTTTCCAAGCAAGTGGGTATGCTCATGAAGGAAGGCAAGAAGGAAGAAGCGGAACAGGTAAAAGCACAGGTAAAAGCGGACGCGGAACGCCTTATTGCGATTGAAAAGGAAAGCGAAGAAACGGAAGCCGCGCTCAAAAAGACGATGATGGCGATTCCGAACATTATCGCCGCAGACGTGCCCGTCGGCAAGGACGATTCGGAGAACGTGGAGCTTAAACGCTTCGGCGAAGCGAAAGTGCCTGATTTTGAAGTGCCGTATCATCTCGATATTTTGGAGAACTTGGACGGTATCGACGTGGATTCTGCACGCCGTACGTCCGGTCAGGGCTTTTACTATCTCACGGGCGATATCGCAAGATTACACTCGGCAGTGCTCACCTACGCCCGCGATTTCATGATCGATAAGGGCTTCACCTACGTAATTCCCCCGTACATGATCCACGGCGACGTCGTTTCGGGCGTTATGAGCTTTGATGAAATGGAAAACATGATGTATAAGATCGAAGGGGAAGATTTGTACTTGATCGGTACGAGCGAACACTCCATGATCGGGCGTTTCATGGGTCAGATCATCGACGGTAAAAAGCTGCCCATGGCAATGACGAGCTATTCTCCCTGCTTCCGCAAGGAAAAGGGTGCGCACGGCATTGAAGAACGCGGCATTTACCGTATCCACCAGTTTGAAAAGCAGGAAATGATCGTCGTTTGCCGCCCCGAAGAGAGCGACGAATGGTATGAAAAGCTGTGGAGCTACACGGTAGAGCTTTTCCGTTCCATGGATATCCCCGTAAGACAGCTCGGCTGCTGTTCGGGCGATCTTGCTGACCTTAAATACAAGAGCTGCGACGTAGAAGCTTGGAGCCCCCGTCAGAAGAAATACTTTGAAGTGGGTTCGTGCTCCAACCTTACGGACGCGCAGGCACGCAGACTTTCCATTCGCTATAAAGACGACGACGGCAAGACCAAACTCGCGCACACCCTGAACAATACGGTAGTTGCGCCCCCCCGTATGCTGATTGCGTTCATCGAGAACCATTTGCAAGCGGACGGCAGCGTAACCATTCCCGCGGTGTTGCAGCCGTACATGGGTGGGAAAACCGTTATTTCGCCGAAGAAATAATAGAGTTAAGTTTTGCCCTGCAGGCAAAGTTAAGTTTGCTAAGGCAAGTTAAGTTTTTCGCCTGTGGCGAAAAGTGAAGTTTGCCCCTTTGGGGCAAGTTAAGGGAATATCAATAACAGCCACAACTTTCACGAAGTGAATACTTCACTGCGCTTGCAAAGCGCAACTTTACTTATCAAAGATAAACTTCACTTTCACAAAGTGAAAACTTCACAAAAAGACCGCGTGGCGCGGTCTTTTTATAAGAAACGTCGTATGAAATATTTATTTTTCGATATTGAATGTTCGGTGGTATCCAAAAACGCCGCAAAAATTTGCGCGTTCGGGTACTGTCTCACGGACGAAAAATTTAATATTCTCGAAAAGGAAGACCTGCTAATCAACCCGCAGGGCGGTTTTCATTTGACTGACCGCAAGGGTACGCAGGGGCTTGTTTTGCCGTACGAATACGGCAGCTTTAAAAAATACCCCACCTTTTTGGAGCGCGCGGAACAAATCTATGCCTTACTCCAAGACAAGGACACCCTTGTCGTAGGGCATGCGACCATGAACGACGTGAAATATCTGAACCTGGAAAGCCGCCGTTTTTCCCTGCCGTCTTTTGTATTCGATTTTGCAGACACGCAATTTTTGTACATGAACCGCGTGGGGGATTTTTCTCGGCAATTCGGGTTAGGCTCGATCGCCAAAGAGCTTGGCGTACAGTTCGTGGCGCACCGTGCTGTGGACGACGCGTACGCGACCATGAAAATCGCCGAAGCAATGTGCAAGGAAGAAGGGGATAACGCCACTTTGCCTGACCTCATGCAAAAATACGCCATCACGGCGGGCAGGATAGAAAATTACGAGATCACGCAGACGGTTTCGGCGGGGCAAATCGCCTACCGCGAAGCGCAAGAGCGCAAAAAGGAAGAGCGCGAGCGCACGAAAGCCGCGTTTTACCGCTTTATGGACAAGGAAAAGCGCAAGCGGGCAAAGGAAGGCTTGCTCAAAAATCAGTCGGTGTGTTTTTCGCATCCCTTGGAGCTGGAACTTCCCTTATCCAAGAAATTGCTTACGGCAGCGTTTGCGCAGGGCGCGCTGTTCACTTCCCGCGCCGAAGAATGCGATTTGTATATCTGTTTCGAAGGCGAGGGCGGGCAACGGCTGAAATCTGCAAAGGGCAAGGTGCTCACCGCCGAAGAATTTGCCATGTATTTGGGGCTGTAACGCCTGACGGCGGAGTGCAGCCTTAGGGGATAGGATATGACGAATTTACCCGAACAATTTATCGAAA
>JAZQLT010000094.1:0-5058 GCA_045542815.1 Candidatus Scatosoma sp.
CCCGTGCATATGGTGGAAACGATCAATAAGCTTACCCGCGTACAGCGCGTGCTCCTGCAAGAACTTGGCAGAGAGCCGACCCCCGAAGAGATTGCCGAAAAGATGGGCGTAACGGAAGAACGTGTGCGCGAAATTCAAAAGATTGCGCAAGACCCCGTGTCTTTGGAAACCCCTATCGGCGAAGAAGAAGACAGCCACCTTGGGGATTTCATCGAAGACGAAAAGACGGCTACCCCGAACGAATCGGTAACCTTTACCATGCTCAAAGAACAGCTCTTGGGCGTGCTGGATACGCTTACGCCGCGCGAAGAAAAGGTGCTTCGGTTGCGTTACGGTCTTGACGACGGTAAGCCCAGAACTTTGGAAGAAGTGGGCAAGGAGTTCAACGTTACGCGTGAGCGTATTCGCCAGATCGAAGCAAAGGCGCTTCGAAAGCTCCGTCATCCTTCCCGCAGTAAAAAATTAAAAGATTTCTTAGAATAATGGGCTACGGGAAACGCATTGATACGCTTTGCTCGCTTTTGCAAAGCGCGAAGGTGTTTGCGGACGTGGGCTGCGATCACGGGTACTGCTCGGAGTATATGTTAAAGAACGGGCTTTGCGAAAGGGCGATTCTTTCGGATATCAGTAAGGGAAGCTTGGCAAAAGCGGAAGCTCTGCTTGCTCCTTATATCCGCCAAGGGAAAGCGGTTTCGGTGCTCGGAGACGGATTCTTCGGCGTGCCCAAAGATACGGATGAAGTGCTGATTGCGGGCATGGGCGGGAGCGAGATCGTCTCCATTCTCTCCGACAAAAAGCACGGCTTTATGCCCAAACGTTTCGTATTCCAACCCATGCACGACGCGGAAAAGCTCAGAAGATATATCCTTGCAAACGGCGGGTATATCGAGCGGGATTTCACCTTCCGCGACGGGAAATTCTATGAAGTGATCGTAGGAGGGAGAGCAGAAGATAAGGGGCAGGTATGCGACGAATGCGCTTATACGGACGCGGAGTACGAGTTCGGCAAAGAGAATTTGCATACGCGCCCGCAGGCGTTTTTGGAAAGAGTACAAAGGCAGATTGCCAATATCGATAAGTACTTAAAAGAACCTGCTCTGCAACAGGCAAGCAGGCAAGAGCTGGAAGAAAAAAAGAAGAAATTAGAAGGAGTGCTGCGCGGTGAAATTAAGTGAAGTATATAAAATCGCAGACGGGCTCGCGCCCAAGCGCTTAAGCGACGAATATTGCGCCGTGTTCGGCGCGTACGATAACAGCGGGCTCTTGGTGGAAGCGTGCGAAGAAGTAAAAGGGATTTTGTTCTCTCTCGATCTTACGAATGCGGCGATTGAGAAAGCGATTAAAAAGGGCTGCAATCTCATCATCACCCACCACCCTGCTATTTACGGTAAAATCGGAGATATCCGTATGGGGGATAATAAACTGCTCGGCGGAAAGCTCGTACGGTGTATTCAAAACGGGATTTCCGTGATCTGTATGCACCTGAATTTGGATACGGCAAAGGACGGCATCGATGAAAATTTAATGCAAGGAATTTTGCGTTCGTCGGGGGCAGGTACGGGTTTAACCACAGAACCCGCTATTATGCACCCTTTACAAGACGGCGGTTACGGGCGGGCGTACGATATGCAAGAATGTACCCTTTCCACACTTGCGGAGAAGATGAAAACGATCTTTGCCACAGAGCGCATTCTCACGTATGGAGAGCAAGAAAATACAGTAAAGCGCGCGGCAAGCTTTTGCGGCGCGGGAGTAGATGAGAGCAGCATTGCCTTTGCGGCGCGAGAAGGGGCGCAAGTGCTCGTTTCTTCCGATTTTAAGCATCACTTAATCGCTTTGGCTTTAGAATTGGGCATGTCGGTCGTCATTTTGACGCATTATGCCTCTGAAAACTACGGTTTTAAAAAATATTACGAAAAAATCTGTCGGCAGGTAGAAATTCCGTGCGTTTATCACACGGACGACAATTTGCTTTGACAGGAGGGAGATATATTTATGGTACAGTTACAGGCTATTTTGAACTATCAGGAAATCGACGCGAAGCTTTATAAGCTGGAACGCGAGCTTGCGGGCAGTGAAGAGAGAAAGGAATACGTAAAAATTAAAAAATTCCTTGAAACTGCCCCCGAAAAGCTGGACGCGCTGGAAGTAAAGGCGCAGGCGCTCAAATCGGAAGCGGACGAATTAACGAAAAAATATCAGCAGCTTGAAGATACCCTTAAAGACTTTGAAAATTTGGACGAGTTGGTAACGGGCGGTGCGGATATCGCGTTCTATCAAAAGAAAGCGCAGACCAAGGTGGAGCAGATCAAGAAAATGAAAGCTGACCTTTCCGTGCTCGCGGAAAGCATCAAGGCAACGGACGCGGAGTTCCAAAAGCTCAAAAAGCAGGTCATTTCCGCGCAGAAGCAGTACGCGGAAGTTTCGGAAAAATACAAGGCGGTAAAAGCGGCGAAAGATCCCGAAAAGAAAGCTTTGGAGAGCGAGCTTGCAGGACTTGCTTCGCAGGTGCCTGCGGAAATGCTGGAAGTGTATAAAACCAAGCGCAAGGAAAAGATTTTCCCCGTGGTGGGCGAGCTTGTGGGCAACCGCTGTCCGTTTTGCAGCATGGAACCGCCTTTGGCGGCGCGCAGTAAGCTCACGGGCGGAAACGCGATCGAGTGCGATAACTGCCACAGACTGATTTTCAGCAAATAAACACGGCAATTGTTTTTTCTGCATAAGATAAAGCGTGCAGAAATTGAAAGCGGTGATAAATTTAGAACACATACGCCGTAACGCCGAGAAGTTTTCGGCGCTTACGGGCAAGAAATTGTGCGCGGTGGTCAAAGCCAACGCCTACGGGCACGGCGCGGAAGAAACCGTCAATGCTTTGAACGGCGTTGCGGATTGTTTCGCGGTAGCGCTCATCGAAGAGGGCTTGGCAATAAAAACGGCGGCGTGCGGAAAGGAAATTCTCGTGCTCACCCCGCCCACGGATGAAGAAGAGTGCTATGCGCTTCTCTCCAACGGCTTCACCGCGAGCGTAGGCGATCTTTGGACGGCAAAGCTCTTGTCTAAGACCTGCCGAAAATACGCGCTTTCAATAAAAGTACATTTAAAGGTCAATACGGGCATGAACCGTTACGGTATGTACGCTTCTATGCTTGGAAAGGTGTGCAAGTTTTTGCAAAACGACCCGTTTGTGGCAGTGGCGGGGCTCTATTCGCATCTTTGCGAGTGCAGCGCTCTGCGAGCAGAGAAACAAAGGGCGTTATTCGTGCAAATGCAACGGGTATGCCAACGGTATTTTCCCTGCGTCATCTCACACCTGGGTGCCACCTACGGAGCGTTGCTTGGGGAAAGGTACGCCTTTGATATGGTGCGCGTGGGGATAGGCTTGTACGGCTATTTGCCCTGCCTGCCGTCCGAAAAGACGGGTGTAAAGGAAGAAACCGTGCGAAGGCTTGCGTTGAAAAAGGCTATGGCGGTATATGCGAAAACGGTTGCAACGCGTAAGTTTTCTTTCGGTAGCGCGGGCTACGGAGAAGAGTTTTCGCCCCTGCAAAGGGCGGACATTAAAAGGGTTTCCGTTTGCCGAGTAGGCTATGCGGACGGCTTTTTGAGAAAGAAGGAAAACGGTGCTGTCGGTGCGGAAAGCAATCTAAACAACGGGTGCATGGACGCGAGTATCAGAAGGGGCGGTAAGGCAAGAGGCGCTTGGACGCCCGTGCTCACGGACGCAGACGAAACGGCGAAAGAGACGGGCACGATTTCTTACGAGGTGTTATGCGCGGCAACCCGCCGTGCGGAATATCATTACGTATAATATGGGCAGATTTTGGACAAGCCTACGAAAGAAAATGGAGATAGGATATGGCGGCAATCAAGAAGAAAATGAAAAAAATCGGAAGATGCGTATGGGAGCTGTTTAAAGCGAGTACGCCTTCCCTGATCATGTATTTTTGTGCGGGTATTATTTTAATGATACTTTCGATGCGCTCGGAAAAATGGGAATGGAGCAGTGCGAATATCGCTTGGGCGGTGATTTGTAACGTGGTGGTTGCGGCGTACAACTTTGTCATGGGTTGGGCAACGGGCGGCAGTCATTATGAAATGTTGGCGTCCGGCAATATCAAGCGTATGAGCGAAGACGAATACGGCGGCGGTTATAAAATGTCTTCGTATAAGGAAGCCACGGAATACCGCGTATGGAAAGGCTTTGTTATCGGCGGATTTATCGCGGTTTTCCCGCTGTTGTTTGGGATTTTGCTCGGTTGCAATCAAACGAGCATCCATGCCAGCGCAGAGATTGGTAAGGGCGGCTTGGCATTCGCTTCCTTTATTCTTTCCGGCTGGTCGTGCATTCCCTTCTTTCTTATGAACGCGAGCGGTATATCGGTGAGCTACTTTCTCTCTTGCATTTTGGCACTCGTGCCCATTACCGTAACGGGCGTGGGGTATATCTGCGGAGCTTACGGGCGCAGAAATAAATTCGCGCGCGAGCAGTTGATTGCGGCAAAGGCAGCGGAAGAAGAAGCGAACAAAGTGAAAAAAATCAACTACGGCGGTCTCCCCGGAACAAAGCCCAACAAGAAAAAGTAAGGGGCGAACAGGCATAAATATGAGAATTATCGGCGGAAAATACAGAAGCAGAGTGCTGGCGGAATTTGCGGGCGACGACGTCCGTCCCACGTCCGATCGGGCAAGAGAAGCTCTGTTTAATATCTTATCGTTAAAAATATACGGCGCGCGGGTGCTCGATCTTTTTGCGGGCAGCGGAGCACTGGGGATAGAGAGCCTTTCGCGCGGCGCAAAGGAAGCCGTGTTTAACGATTTTTCCAAAGACAGCCTTGCGATTTTGAAGAAGAATTTATCCGCGCTGAAAATTCCCGTAAACGGGGAAGAAGCAAAGGTGTGGAATTTTGATTATCTTGCCTGTTTGGAGCAGGCAAGGGGGGCGTTCGATTTGATTTTTATCGACCCGCCGTACCGCTTTGACTACGGAGAAAAGGCGCTGAAAAAAATCGCCGAAAGGGGCTTGCTGACGGAAAACGGCGTTGCCGTATATGAGCGCGA
>JAZQLT010000095.1:0-5354 GCA_045542815.1 Candidatus Scatosoma sp.
GGCACAAGTGCAAGCGTATTTACAAACGGTCATAGATATTCAAGCGAACGCAACGGCAATGCCGAAAGACGAATTTTTTTGGATAAAGTAGTATGAAAAAGCGGATTTGGGTCAATCTCCTGCAAACCGTAGGCGCAATCGTCTTTTTGATTGCGCTTTGGTGGGCGGTATATCTTCTCGTGGGGAACGAAACGCTCGTCCCCGCGATTTCCGATTGCTTAAAGCAAGCGGGGGGATTGCTGTTAGATAGCGGGTTCTGGCAGGCGTTTTTACGGACGGCGGGCAGGGCCTTTTCCGCGTTTTTCATTGCGTTTGCTTTTGCGGGGGTTTTTGCGGTAATCGCGTACCTGCTCCCCGCGTTTTCCCGCTTTTTTGCGCCGATTGTGGCGGCTTTGCGTTCCTTGCCCACGCTTGCGGTCTTATTGATTTTGCTCGTTTGGTGGGGGGCGGGGTTTGCCCCCGTTGCCGTGGCGTTTTTATCCCTTTTCCCCATGCTTTATACGGGGATTTTGGCGGCACTTTTGGGGATTGATAAACAGCTTATTGAAATCAGCCGCGTATATGGCGCGCCTGCTTGGAAACGGGTATTTGGAGTATATCTGCCCTTATCCGCGCCGTATATCTTGCGCGAAGCGGGCGGGGCGCTCGGTTTTTCCGTAAAGCTCGTCGTGTCGGCGGAGGTGCTTGCAAGCACGGCGAAAAGCTTGGGCGGTATGATGCAGGAAGCGAAGCTCTATGCCGAGATGCCGACTTTGTTTGCGCTCGTGGGCGTTGCTTTCGTATTTGCGTTGGTTTTGGAGCTTTTGGTTGGGTTGCTGGCGGACGCGGTTGAAAAAAGGGTGAAATAAAGGAGTATTAGGGAATGAAAAATAAAGGGGAAATGAAAGAGATATCCAAGGCGACGATTGCGCGTATGCCTTTATATCTGCATTTTTTACAGGAAGAATCTTCCAAGGGCGCGCAATACATTTCTTCGACGGTGATTGCGCAAAATATTTCCGTATCGTCGGTACTTGTACGAAAGGACCTTGCGTTGGTGTCTTCGGAGGCGGGTAGGCCGCGTTTGGGGTTTGCAATCCCGCGATTGATTGTGGATATCGAGAAATTTCTCGGCTATGACAACCTTTCCGACGCCATTATCGTAGGCGCGGGCGGGCTTGGTCGGGCATTCCTTGGCTACGAAGGGTTTAAGAGCAACGGCTTGAATATCGTGGCGGCGTTTGATATCTCCGAAAAGATTATAGGTACGACGGTGATGGGGAAGAAGATTTTGCCCCTTTCCGAGCTGGACGGGTTCGTAAAAGAACACAAAATCCGCATCGGGATCATCACCGTGCCAAAAATCGCTGCGCAGGACGTTTTGAATAAAATGGTGGAGGCAGGTATTCAGGCAATCTGGAATTTTGCCCCCGCGCCCTTGCGAGTTCCTAAGGACATCGTGCTCAAAACGGAAGACCTTGCCGCGTCGCTTGCGATGCTCGCGGGGAAGCTGTACAAGACGAACGATCGATAGCGTTCGCCTTTTCTTTTTCCTTTGACGGCGGGCGCAAAGGGAGGGGATATGACGGAACAAAAAATTACGCCGCAGGAAGAGAAAAAGCTGCAAGAGCTCTTGCAAAAGGTGCGCTCGGCGCAGGTGGAGTTTTCCACCTATTCGCAGGAACGCGTAGATGAAATTTTCAAGGCGGCGGCTACGGCGGCGAACGGCGCGCGGATACCGCTTGCGCAAATGGCGGTGGAAGAAACGGGCATGGGCGTGTTTGAAGACAAGGTGCTCAAAAATCACTATGCCGCGGAATATATTTACAACCGTTATAAAACGGAAAAAACTTGCGGAGTGATCGAACGCGACGAAGCGGGCGGTTACACGCGCATAGCCGAATCGATTGGGGTTGCGGCGGCGGTGATACCGACTACGAATCCCACTTCGACGGCTATTTTTAAAGCCCTGATTTGCTTAAAAACCAGAAACGGGCTGATTTTATCTCCGCACCCGCGGGCGAAAAAGTGTACGATTGAAGCGGCGAAAATTCTTTTGAACGCGGCGGTGCAGGCGGGTGCTCCGAAGGATATCATCGGCTGGATAGACGAGCCGTCCGTACCCTTATCGGCGTATCTTATGAAGGAATCGGATATCATTCTCGCTACGGGCGGCCCTGCAATGGTGCGTGCGGCGTATTCTTCGGGGAAACCCGCGATCGGCGTGGGTGCGGGGAATACTCCCGCCGTGTTGGATAAGACCTGCGACGTCAAGCTCGCGGTCTCGTCCGTCATTCACTCCAAAACCTTCGATAACGGCGTGATCTGCGCTTCCGAGCAGGCGGCGGTCGTTGCCAAGGAGATCTACGAGCAAGTGAAGGCGGAGTTTACCTTGCAGGGCTGTCATTTCCTGTCCAAAGCGGAAAAGGAAAAAGTGCGCGCGGTGCTGTTTGGAGGCGGGAAGCTGAACGCCAAGCTCGTGGGGCAAAAAGCGACCCGCATTGCCGAGCTTTGCGGCATACAGGTACGCGACGAAACGAAAATTTTGATTGCGGAAGTAGCTTCCACGGGAGAAGAGGAAGACTTTTCCAAGGAAAAGCTTTCGCCCGTGCTTGCGATGTACAAGGCGGCGGATTTTGAAGACGCTTTGCAAAAAGCGGACGCGCTGGTGCGGGGCGGCGGCTTTGGGCATACGGCGGCAATCTATATCGACGAGCGGACGGGAGCGGAGCGGTTATCCGCTTTCTCCGAGCGCATGAAGACCTGCCGTATTCTCGTGAATACCCCTGCGGCGCAAGGCGGGATCGGGGATTTGTATAATTTCCGCTTGACGCCGTCTTTGACTTTGGGCTGCGGGAGCTGGGGTGGGAACAGCGTATGCGAGAACGTGGGCATTTCCGAGCTGTTGAATATCAAAACGGTAGCGGAGCGCAGAGAGAACATGCTTTGGTTCCGCGTGCCCGAAAAAGTATATTTCAAGCGCGGCTGTTTGTTGGAAGCGCTCAAAGAATTGAAGGACGAGTACGCACGCAAGCGCGCGTTTATCGTTACGGATAAATTCTTGTACGAGAGCGGCATGGCGAAAAAGGTAACGGATATACTCGACGGGCTGGGGATTATGCACACGGAGTTTTTTGAAGTAACGCCCGACCCCACGCTCGCGTGCGCGCAGGAAGGGGCGCGCCGCATGAAAGAGTTTGCGCCCGATACGGTGATTGCGCTCGGCGGCGGCTCGCCTATGGACGCGGCGAAGATCATGTGGGTGCTGTACGAGCACCCCGAAACGAAGTTCGAAGACCTTGCTCTGCGGTTTATGGATATAAGAAAGCGGGTGAAGGGCTTTCCGCGCATGGGGGAAAAGTCCGTGTTCGTAGCAATCCCGACGACTGCGGGAACGGGGAGCGAAGTAACCCCCTTTGCCGTGATTACGGACGAGCGCACAGGGGAGAAATATCCGCTTGCCGATTACGAGCTTATGCCCACGATGGCGATTTGCGACGTGGAGCTCATGCTCGATATTCCCCAAAAGCTCACCGCCTACGCGGGGTTCGACGCGTTGTCGCACGCGGTGGAAGCGGCGGCGAGCTTGGTGGCGTCTGATTTTACGAACGGGCTTGCGCTGGAAGCCATTTCTTTGCTCGTCAAATACCTGCCCCTTGCTTACGAGAAGGGTCGGGGGGATATACTTGCGCGGGAAAAGGTGGCGAATGCGGCGACCATGTCGGGCATGGCGTTTGCCAACGCGTTTTTGGGCGTATGCCATTCCATGGCGCATAAGCTGGGGGCAAGGTGGCACTTGCCCCACGGTATGGCGAATTCTCTACTGCTTACGGAAGTCATGCGTTTCAATGCCTCGCCCCGACCCGAAAAGATGGGCACTTTCCCGCAGTACGCTTACCCCGACTGTTTGGCACGGTATGCGAAAATCGCGAAATATATCGGCTGCGAAGGCAAGACGGACGAAGCGTTGTTCGACGAGTTGCTTGTGCGGATAGAGCGTTTGCAGGAGCGCTTACAACTCCCCAAAACCATTCGCGAAGCGATTGGCGATAGGGGGACGGAGCAGGAATTTTTGGATAGTTTGGATAAACTCAGTCAAGACGCTTTTGACGACCAGTGTACGGGTGCAAACCCCAGATACCCGCTCGTCAAAGAAATCAAGGAAATGTACCTGCGGGCGTACTACGGAAAGGGAAAATGATTTCACGCGCATTGTTTCCCAAAAAAGAAATTTGTGCAAGTGTATATGTGTACAAATGCGCGCAGATGAAAATAAAAAAGCAAATATGCTAAGCCTAAATCTATATTACAAGCAGAAAGAGAGAACAAATCGGTTTATAGCCGAAAAGTTCTCTCTTTTTTTGTTAGTTTTAAGTTTAGAGTTATGAGGCTCGCTTTGCTCGCCGTTATGAGCTTGCATAGCAAGCGTTATGGTATGATTGCCTTTGCAACCCCTAACTTGGCGGAAGCCAACCATAACTTGGCGGAAGCATATCATAACTCATAACTTGCCCGTTAGGGCAATCATAGTTTTAGCGTGTTCCCCGTTAAGGATAACACGCTAATCGGCAACGCTCTTTGCTTTATAATTTACGGTAAATCGATTTCGTATAAATCCTTGGGGGGAAGGGGTTTGGTGGAGTTTTCCACAAATTTCTTCACTTCGGCGGCGGCTTTTTCTATGGCAATATTCGTGCCTGCGCCCGCGATACACCCGCCGGGGCAGCCCATGCCTTCGATCAGGCAGCCGTTCTTTTTGCCTGCTTTGGCAAGGAGCAGCATTTTCTTACACTCTTCCAAGCCTTCCGCGTGCTCGATTTTTACTTCCACGCCGGGATAGTATTCCTTTACGCACCGTTCGATCGCCGAAGAAACGCCGCCCGCAACCGCATACCCGCGGCCTGCGCCCGTGGCTTCGTGAATGGAACGCTCGCCTACGTATTTGGAAAAGTCGATATTCTTCGCGTCGAATATACCCGCAAGCTCTTCAAAAGTGATGACGAAATCTACGTCGCTTCGCACCGAAGTTCGCGAAGCTTCGAGTTTTTTCGCCGCGCAGGGCCCGATAAATACCACGCGGGCGTTCGGGGTGCGCTGTTTGATCTTTCTTGCCGTTGCGACCATGGGGGTAAGGGATTGCGAAACCTTATCGATAAGCTGGGGGAACTGTTTTTTTGCCAGCATCGCCCATGCGGGGCAGCAGGACGTCAAAAGGAAGGGGAGCTTGCCCGAAACCACTTCGTCCACGTACTGGTGGGCTTCGGTTGCCGCGGCTACGTCCGCGCCGCTCGCCACTTCGTGGACTTCTTTAAACCCGATATCCAAAAGCGCGCCTTTGATGATGGCGGGGGTGATACCTTCCCCGAACTGACCCA
>JAZQLT010000096.1:0-3115 GCA_045542815.1 Candidatus Scatosoma sp.
TGCCGTAAGCCACTTCCAGCATGATCGAGTCTTCCCCGGAAGGGTGTACGACGGACGCTATCGATACCTTATCGATAATCGCCGTGGAGTCTTCGCTGAGCATTTGCACGGTTACCGCCTGCGCGTCGCCGAGCATCACCACTTCGCCGTCCACGATCTCGTAATCCACGCCTTCTTCGCCGTAGCAAATCTCCATGAGCAGGGGATCGAGATTGTCGCCTTTGGTTGCTTTAAGAAGTTTGCCCAAAGGAGTGTTCTTGAACGCGCCGCCGATGTATTCGGGGAGCATATCCATATGCGTGTTCAGCATTTTCTCTGCGTCCAGCTCTACGCCGAACTGCACGCGCATCTTTTCGGCAAGCTCGCCAACGTAAACGCCCACGGAGGGGAAAATTCTATCCAAGCCCGCCAAGTCTTTTGCCATTGCCGAAGCAAGCGCGTCTTGACCGAGCTGGAGTAGGGTCTTTTCACCGTATTCTTCGGTGATGACGTTGTTTTTGGCTTGCGTTTCATAGTCCATGCCCAAATAGCCGACAAGGTTTTTGGTGGGTTGCGTTGCAAAAAAGAACACGACGCCCGCGCAGCTGCCCAGCGCGATAACGACGCCGAGCACGAACGCGATGATGCGCCCCAGCCAGCCGCCGCTCTTTTTTACTTTCTTGGGCTTGTCGGTAGGGAGCTTCGGGTCTGCGCCGTATTCTCCTTCCTGTTCGAGTCCGTATTCTTCGTAAAGGTCAGACATACTATGTACTCCTTTTGATTACAAAGTGATTTACGCGCGGGAAATTATAATATTCCATAATACGCGTATATACATTATAAACGATACGCCGGCAAAAATCAAGTGTTTTTACAAAAATATAGCGGTGAAAACACAAAAAATGTCTTCACCGCCCAGCTTTTATTGGTGGAATTGGTTTATTTTTCTATTTCTTACTTAAAAATGGGGATAGTGGCAAGGAAAATAACGTCCGTTCTGTCCGCCGCGTCGCTTTCTGCCAGTACGAACGCTTTTTTATGAATGATGCCGCCTGCCTTTTTCACCAGCGCTTCCAAGCCGTTCAAGGACGCACCCGTGGAGACTACGTCGTCCACGATACCGACTTTTTTGCCTTTAATCAGCTCTACATCGTGGCGGGAAAGGTATAATTTTTGCGGTTGCCCCGTCGTGATAGAGGATTCGATTTCCACCTCGATGCCGTCCTGCATATACAGCTTCTTGCTCTTGCGCGCAACGGCATAATATCTTTGTCCAAGCTCTTTTGCCACGCAGTGGGTGAGCTGCAAGCCCTTGGATTCCGCCGTGATCAGCACGTCGCAATCGGAAAGCCGTTCCGCGAGCTTTTTACCGCAGTGTTCGGTCATTTCGCTGTCGCCGTGCAAATTAAAAAAGGCGATGCCGACGCCGCTCGGCAGGGTGAGAATGGGAAGGTCTGCTTTGAAACCGTCAAGGTCAACCGTGTAGTATTTCATAAGAATTCTCCTTATTTGTCGAATTGCAAAAATATTATATCATATTTCGGCGGAAATGTAAACGGATTAAGGGGCTTGTATTGACATTTTTCTTAAAAAGTGCTATACTGTAGCCATTCAGTCTTGATTGGCTAAGGTTGGAGATAAGAACATGAACGAAATTACGGCGATCACTCCGCAGGTCAAGGACAAGCGGCGGTGCAATATTTATATAGACGGGCGGTTTTGCTGCGGGCTGACCTTGGAAGCAACGGTGAAGAACCGTTTGAAGGTCGGGCAGGTCGTAACTCAAGAGCGTTTAGAGGAAATCCAGCTTGAAAGCGAGAAAAACACGGCGTTCGACAAGGCGCTCACCCACCTTTCCGCAACGCGGAAAACGGAAAAGCAGGTACGGGATTTTCTTGCGGGCAAGGGGTATTTGCCCGCCGTCATCGACCACGTGGCGGAAAAGCTCCGCTCCTACAATTTCCTAAACGACGGCGAGTATGCCGAAGCGTACGTGGAAAGCGCGGCAAAGCGCAAGGGGGGCAGGCTGATCCGCATGGAGCTGAAAAGCAAGGGCGTTTCGGAAGAAGAGATTGAGGGCGCTTTGGGGCTTTTATCGGACGGACGGGAAGAAGACGCGGCAAAAGAGCTGCTACAAAAGTATATGCGGGGCAAGACCGCGGACGTGCAAACGCTGCAAAAGGCGTGCCGATATTTGCTTTCCAAGGGGTTTGATTACGAAACGGCAAAGGCGGCTTTATCTGCGTTTGGGGAGTGTGAAGAGTAGGCATGTACGAGATGAACGAGAAAAATGAAAGGGTACGGGTACATTTTAAACGCATTTCTTCCACACAGGAGTACGCCAAAGAAAAGCGCGCGAAGGGGCGGGGGCTGATCGTTACCGCCGAAATGCAGACGGATGGAAAGGGGACGAAAGGACGCTCCTTTTCGTCTGAAAAGGGCGGGGTGTATTTATCCAAGCTTTCCTTTTACGAAAACTTTTCTTCGCGCGACGCCTTTCAAATCATGGCGCAGGCGGCGGTGGCGGTATGCGAGACTTTGCGTTATTTTGGACTTACCCCCGTCATCAAATGGCCCAACGATATTTTCGTAAACGGCAAAAAAATTTGTGGGATACGCATCGAAAACACCTTTTCGGGGGCGGAGATCTCGTCGTCCGTCGTGGGGATAGGCTTGAACGTAAACAACGCGCTTCCCAAAGAGCTTTGCGATATCGCTACGACTATGCAACAGCAAGCGGGCAAAGCGTTTGACGTGGAAGAAGTAACAAAGCGGCTGATAGAGAGCTTAGACGTGCCTGCCGATAGGCAAAAATATCTATCGTATATCGGGTATATGGGTTGTAAGGCAAGCCTGCTTTTGGGGGATAAGCGCGTAGAGGGCACCTTGCTTTCCGTGGACGAGCAAGGGGGCTTGACGGTGGAAATAGACGGGATAAGGAAGCGTTTGACGGCGGCGGAAGTGTCGGTTAGGGTGTAAAGTATGGAATTTAACATGAGTGAAAAATTGCAAGGCGGGAGAATTGTGGACAGCGCCTATGCGCGCGAGCGTTTGCCCAAAAGAAAACGCAACTCCCATAAAGGGAGTTACGGGAAAGCGGCGATCGTAGCGGGGAGTGCCGCTTACTTGGGGGCGG
>JAZQLT010000097.1:0-13300 GCA_045542815.1 Candidatus Scatosoma sp.
TGTTCTCCGTTAAGGATAACACGCTATAGCCGAGCGATATTTTTATAACAAAGGCTCTTCTATCAAATGCAACCCCAAATCGCTTGCCATATTCTCCGCGAGCGTTTCCGAGTACGGATCCCGCACGGTTTTCGGCTCGTGCGCGTCTGCACCCAAAATCACGTCGTTGCCTACCTTTGCGGCGATCTCGAAAAATCTTCGGCTGGGATATTGCCGTCCCGATCGTATGCCGAGCAGATTGATTTCCAAAGGAATACCCATGCTTTTCGCGCCTTCGCAAAGGCGGGTGTATTCCTTTTCAATCGCTTCCTTGGAGAACCGCAAACCCGGAAGATCGGGGTGGGCAAGATAGAGAAAATCTCCCGTAGCCAGTCCTTCCAAAACCTGCGAAACGTACGCTGACAGCATACCGTCTTCGCTTTGGCGGGGTGCGTAGATTTGCGAAAGCTCGTTGCCGATAAAATGCTGTCCCATCAGCAGATAATCGGGTTTAACCTGCTGTAAAAATTCCATTTCCCGTTCGTGAAATTCGGGGTAATATTCCAGCTCGAACCCGCAAAGGATACGGATGTCCTTTTCGTATTCTTTCGCGAGCGCGCGGATAAAATGGGCGTACTCGTGCAGCTCATCTACTTCCATGCGGTAGGTGGAATAATAGTCCGTATTCGGGAAAAGGTAGGGGGCATGGTCGGAAAAACCGAGAATTTTTAACCCGCCCTTGATGGCTTCTTCCACGTATTTCTTATCCTTACCGTCTGCGTGCTTACAGCGTTTTGTATGGGTGTGGTAATTGTATAACATATTTAAATTATAAACTTATTTTTAGAAGATGTCAACCGTAATATACGTAAAACCTTGCAATTTACGGGGGAATGTGCTATAATAGGGGACGAATTTGCTAAAAGGACGGAAAAAGTCTTGAACAACGAATATTTTTCTTTCGAAGTGATTAAAACCGACCCCGAAACGGGCGCAAGAGCGGGTGTTTTGCACACTCCGCACGGGGATATTGAAACTCCCGTATATATGCCCGTCGGGACGCAGGCGACGGTGAAAGGCGTGTTCCCGCGCGATTTAAAGGAAGCGGGCTCGCAAATCATTCTCGCAAATACCTATCACCTGTATATGCGTCCGGGCGACGATATCGTCAAAAAAGCCGGGGGCTTGCATACCTTTATGAACTGGGACAAGCCTATCTTGACGGATAGCGGCGGCTTCCAAGTCTTTTCGCTGGGCAAGCTCAACAAAATCACGGACGAAGGGGTGGAATTTTCTTCCAACATCGACGGAAGTAAGCATTTCTTTACCCCCGAAAAAGCCATGCAGGTGGAGCAAAATCTCGGCGCGGATATCATCATGGCGTTTGACGAGTGCAGCGAATACGGCTACAACCACGCCCAAGCGGAAGCGGCGATGAAGCGCACTTCGGCTTGGCTTGAACGTTGTTATAAATTCCACGATAAGCCCAACCAAGCGCTCTTTCCTATCGTGCAGGGGAATATGTATAAAGACCTGCGCGGAGAGAGTCTTCGCCGTACCTTGCCCTTCGTAAAGCACGGTATCGCAATCGGCGGACTTTCGGTGGGAGAACCCAAACCGATCATGTACGAGCTTTTGGATTATTTACAGCCCCTTTTGCCAAACGACGTACCCAGGTATTTGATGGGCGTAGGTTCGCCCGACTGCTTGATCGAAGGCACTTTGCGCGGGATCGATATGTTCGACTGCGTTTTGGCGACCCGCATCGCCCGCAACGGCACGGCGCTTACTACCCACGGCAGAGTGGTCGTTCGTAACGGTAAATATAAGGAAGACTTCACACCCTTGGATAGCGAATGCGATTGCTATTGCTGTAAAAACTACACCAAGGCGTACCTGCGCCACATGATCAACGTCAATGAAATGTACGGCGCGATGCTGTTAAGCTTGCATAATATCACTTTCTTGCATAAGCTCATGAAGGGTTTACGAAATTCCATTCTCGGCGGCTACGTCAAGGAATACACGCAGGAGTTTTATAAAAAATACGGCGGCGAAGGCAAATGGTAAAAGGGGCGGAGAGCCCCTTTACAACTTTTGGAAAGTTTTTTTTGTAAAAAGTCTTGACAAATACTTTCTTATATGATATCATTTTGATATCAGCAAAACAGAAGGCGGTGCTTTATGTTAAAAATTGAAAATTTAAGCAAAAGCTACGGCGAAAAGAAAGCGGTGGACGGGCTCAGCCTGCATATTGATGCGGGGGAGATCTACGGTTTTATCGGGCACAACGGTGCGGGGAAAACGACCACTTTAAAGGCGTGCTGCGGCATTCTCGGCTTTGAAGAAGGGG
Organism: Candidatus Scatosoma sp.; assembly: GCA_045542815.1. Taxonomy (GTDB): domain Bacteria; phylum Bacillota; class Clostridia; order Christensenellales; family Borkfalkiaceae; genus Scatosoma. The sequence continues at coordinate 2,333 of JAZQLT010000097.1, forward strand.
AGATTTTCGTGGACGGGGTTTTGGTTAAGGAAGACCCCCTTACCTGCAAAAAAAAGATTGCCTATATTCCCGACAATCCCGATCTGTACGGATTTATGACGGGGATACAGTATCTTACTTTCGTAGCGGACGTTTATAAAGTATCCAAAGCAGTGCGCGCGGAGCGCATTCAAAAATGCGCGGACGCGTTGGAATTGACGGTTGCGTTGGCGCAGCCGATCTCGTCCTATTCGCACGGCATGAAACAAAAATTGGCGGTCATTTCCGCGCTGATACACGCGCCGAAGCTGATTATCATGGACGAACCGTTCGTGGGGTTAGACCCCAAGGCGGCGCATACGCTCAAAGAGCTGATGCGGGAGCTTTGTAAAGAGGGCGGGGCGATTTTCTTTTCCACGCACGTTTTGGAAGTGGCGGAAAAGCTGTGTGATAAAATCGCGATCATAAAAGACGGAAAATTGATAAAGGCGGGTACCATGGACGAAGTGAAAGGGGATACGAGCTTGGAAGACGTATTCTTGGAGCTTGTGGATTGACGGGGTGCGCAAGATGATTAAGGCACTCTTAAAGAAACAGTGGCTGGCAACGATGTCCTTCTTTTTACAGGGTAAGGACGGCAAGCGGCGTTCCAAAGCCGCGACGGCAGGGTTTGCCGTGCTCATGCTTTACGGATTTGGCGCAATCGGGGCGCTGTTTTGGCTGATTGCCAAATCGCTGTGTCTTCCGCTTGTCAGCGCGGACATGGGCTGGGTGTATTTTGCGTTTATAGGCACGCTTGCTACGGGGTTTGGCATCGTCGGCGGGGTGTTTACCGCAAAGACCAAACTGTACGAAGCCAAGGATAACGATTTGCTTTTTGCCATGCCCATTCCCGCTTGGACGATTCTGCTCGTGCGCATGACGGGGTTGTACGCGTTTACTTTGCTCTTTGAAGGGCTGGTATTCCTGCCTGCGGTGATACAGTATTTTATCGTTGCGGGCGTTTCCTTTGCGGGCGTGCTTTCCTGCTTGGTGATCCTATTCGTCATGCCCTTGCTTGCGCTTGCGATCTGCTCGCTTTTGGGGTTCGTGCTGGCGTGGATTTCGGCGAAGCTTCCCTTTAAAAACCTGTTCACCTTAGTGGGCGTTACGGTATTCATGATCCTTTACATGACGCTGTATTCCAAAATGAACGAATATCTTGCGTTTATTCTCGCGAACGGCGAAGCGGTGGGCGCGGTCATGAAAACGGCGCTGTATCCTTTCTCACAGCTTGGACTTGCGGCGGAAGGGAACCTGCTTTCCCTGTTCTTGTTTGTGCTGATGTTCGGCGGGGCGTTCGCGCTCGTGTATCTCTTCCTTTTTAAAACCTATTTCCGCGTAGCGACCATGAAACGCGGGGAGAGAAAGGCGAAATATAAACCGAAAGAGAGCCGTATTTCTTCTCCGCAAGCCGCACTTTTTAAGAAGGAGTTTTTGCAGTTTATCAAAAACCCCATGTATATGCTCAACGCATCCATGGGTACGCTGATTGCGCTTATCTGTGGGATCATGATGGCGATACATGGCGACTTTTTCGGCATGGATAAAGAGACGATATCTGCCATTCCTGCACTGAAAGAAAATATCGGCTTGATCGTGGCGGCGATCGTATGCTTTATGGCGTCGTCAAATACCATTACAGCGTGTGCGGTGTCGCTCGAAGGCGAGCGCATTTGGCTGCCGCAAAGTCTCCCCGTAAGTGAGTGGACGGTTCTCAAAGCCAAGCTTTATCTGCATTTTGTTATGACAGCAACGCCTTCGGCATTGTTTGGCTTGGCGGCAGCGTTTTGTGTAAACCTTTCGTGGGGCTGGACGGTTGCCGTGGTAGCTGTGGCGGTGATCTCTTCCGCGTTGTTTGCGGTGATGGATCTTGCGATCAACTTAAAATTCCCGTCTCTACGTTGGACGAACGAAATCGCGGCGATTAAGCAAAGCGTGTCCGTTTTGATTGCGATGTTCGGCGGCTGGGGTGCGGCTCTTTTACCGCTTGGGGGATATTTCCTGTTCGGAAAATACTTGCCTGCTTGGGGGTATCTGCTCGTAGGCTTGGGCTTGCTTTTGGCAGCAACGGCAGTCCTTAGCGTATGGCTGAAAAAACGCGGCACGAAAATCTTTAAAGGACTGTCGGCGTAACGGCAAGGGCCAAGGGAATAATTCCCTTGACCCTAACAGGAGAAATTATGGAAAACATTATTGAAATCAATCACTTGTACAAGAGCTACGGCGACGTGAAAGCGGTGCGGGACTTGTCTTTCCGCGTCAAGCGTGGGGAGCTGTTTGCCTTTCTCGGCTTGAACGGGGCGGGCAAGAGTACTACCATTTCCATTATGTGCGGGCAACTTAAAAAAGACGGGGGCAGTGTCGAGATCAATGGGAAAGATATCGACGAAAAGCCCTTGGAGATCAAGCGGGAGCTTGGCGTTGTCTTTCAAAACTCCGTGCTGGATAAACCGCTGTCCGTGTATCAGAATTTAAAAACCCGCGCGGCGCTCTACGGCATTCGCGGGGAAGCCTTTGACGCGCGTTTAAACGAGCTTATCGAGCTGTTCGATCTTACGGAAATCTTACACCGCCCGATCGGCAAGCTTTCGGGCGGGCAGAAACGCCGCGTGGACGTGGCGCGTGCACTTTTGCATAAGCCGTCCATTCTCATTTTGGACGAGCCGACGACGGGGCTGGATCCGCAGACGAGAAAAGCGGTGTGGGGGATTATTGAAAATCTCCGCAAAACGGAAAACATGACGGTATTTCTCACCACCCATTACATGGAAGAAGCCGCCGACGCCGATTACGTGGTTATTCTTGACAACGGGCAAATTGCGGCGGAAGGTACGCCGTTAGAGCTTAAAAACGAATACACGGGGGATTATATCACCTTGTATAACGTAGAGGAAGCGCAGGTGCAAAAGCTTGGGAAACCCTACGAGCAAACGGCGGACGGGTTCCGCGTGTCTGTGTCGAACACGGCGGAAGCAACGGAGTTTATTGTAAAATATCCCGAAGTGTTTGTCGATTACGAGATCGTCAAAGGAAAAATGGACGATGTCTTCTTGGCGGCAACGGGTAAAAAGTTAGGGGGTGAAAACGCATGAAAGAGCAAGGCATGTACGAGATGAAAGTTTGCGGGGCGATGATAAAGCGTAACGTGCATATGTTTTTCAAGGATAAGGGGACTTTTTTCACTTCCTTGATTACGCCCATTATTTTGCTCGTCTTGTATGCGACGTTTTTGTATAACGTGTACGAAGGCATCTTTTTAACCGCTTTCAATGGGATTCCCGTGGACGATTCGATCATCAGCGGACTCGTGGGGGGCTTGCTCCTTTCTTCCCTGCTCGCGGTCAGCGCAGTTACCGTGCCCTTTTGCGCGAATTTGTTTATGGTGCAGGATAAAGTAACGGGCGCAAGAAGTGATTTTTCGATCGCGCCCGTAAGACCGCATACGCTTGCGATCTCCTACTATATCGCAACGGTCATCAACGGCTTGCTCGTGTGTTTGTTCGCGCTTGCCGCGGGGTTGGTGTATCTGTCCTTTATCGGTTGGTATCTCTCGTTTACGGACGTGCTGCTGCTCGTTTTAGACGTGGTGCTCGTCGTGCTGTTCGGTACGGCGCTCTCGTCCGTGATTTGTTATCCCTTGCAATCGCAGGGCGCAATGTCGGCGGTGGGTACGATCGTCAGCGCGGGGTACGGCTTTATCTGCGGGGCGTATATGCCCATTTCCGGATTCTCCGAAGGGTTGAAGAACGTGCTGGGCTTTTTGCCGGGTACGTACGGAACGTCGCTTTTGAAAAATCACGCGTTGCAGGGCGTATGCGCGGAAATAAGCGCGCAGGGCTTTCCCGCCGAAGCGGTGCAGGGGATTAAGGACGCCGCCGATTGCAATCTGTATTTTTTCGGAAACGCCGTACAGCCTTGGGTGTCCTATGTGATCTTGGTGGGCTCGATTGTTCTGCTCGTGGGGATTTTCGTGCTCATGAACGTTTTGAGCGCGCGAACAAAGACGAAAAACGAGAAAAAGCGTTGAAGCTTGCATGAAAAAACGGTGAAAAAGGAAAAAACTGTGAAATTCCTTGGAAAATTGCTTGCAAAAAAGGCAAAAAAAGGATATCATAGTACTATAAAATTTAAGACGTGCGAAGCTTTCGCGCGGCATAAGGAGAAAAGGTATGTTATTTAATTTGTTGGAAGGCGGCGGTGGCGGCAGCGGATTATTGGTCTTGCTTCCCGTAATCGCAATTCTCGTAGTATTCATGGTACTCAACGCGCGTTCCCAGAAGAAAAGACAAAAAGAAACGATGGATATGCTCAATGCAATCCAGCCCGGCAATAAGGTAAAGACGATCGGCGGGATCTGCGGCATAGTCGTAGAAGTTTGCCCCGAAGACAATACTTTCGTATTGGAAACGGGTACGGAAGCAAGCGGCAAATCGTATATCAAATTCGATAAGCAAGCCGTTTATCAGACGGACGCGGTAGCAAAGAAAGCGGAAGAACCCGCAGTGGTAGAAGAAGCGGAAGAAGCGCCTTTTGAAGAAGCGGCTGCTCCCGTAGAAGAAGCTCCTGTGGAAGAAGAAACGCCCGCAGAAGAAAAAACGGAAGAATAAAATTCTAAAAACAAACGCCTTCGCATAGGATACTGCGGAGGTGTTTTTTTATGCGTAATGAAAATTCGTACGGAAACGGTATGTTTTCGATGTTGAAAGCGGCTGCGCTTGCTTTGGCGGTATCCTTTTTATCCATAGTGGTATTCGCGGTGATTTTGCACTCCGCGTCGCTTAGCGAAAAGCTTGTATATCCCGTAACACAGACGGTAAAAGGGGTGTCCTTGGCGGTGGGGGTATTGGTCTTCGTGCGTGGGGAGAAGGGCTGGCTCAAAGGCGGCGGCGTGGGGTTGTTGTTCGCCGCGCTTTCGTATTTGGCGTTTTCTTCGCTCGGCGGGGATTTTTCCCTTTCGTGGCTGATTTTTGCTGAACTTGCCATCTCCCTTGCCGTAGGCGCACTGGCGGGGATTTTAGCAGTCAATCTCAAGGGGTAAGCCAATAGGAGCAGCTGTAAAACGGCGGGCTCTTAACAAAAATCTGCTTTTACGAAGTAAAACTGTAAAAAAATAGGGCAAAGCGCTTGCAATTTCCGTGAAATTGTATTATAATGGTAACACAAATTAAAGTATCGGGAGGATATTATGATTAAAACGATCGCAAAACCCGCTGAAAAGAAAGTTACCGCTTGCGGTGAATGCAGAAGCACCTGCCAGTCCGCTTGCAAGACGAGCTGCACGGTAGGCAACCAGTCCTGCGAAAGAGTTACCCGCGAAGAAAAAATCGAACGCAGATAATTTTAGCAGAATAAAACGTAAAAACGGCGTAAAAGGCGCGCGTGTATTTATACGCGCCCTTTTTTGCTATGTCGGCTCTATCACGCACTCGGTGGAAAACCCTGTAAAATTTGTGATAAAGTCTATTATGGGACTTTTTAATTATGATACACGTATTCAATTACAGAGATAAAAACTACATATACGACGTCGGCAGCGGCAGCTTGCACGAGTGCGACAAAGCCACCGCCGATTACTTAAAAGCCAAGGAAGAAGGGCAAGACGTGGATATCACCTATATCACGGACGAGCAGATCAAAGAAATCCTTGCGGACGTGGACGGCTTGAAGGAGCAGGGTCTGCTTTTTAAGGAAGAAGTCAAATCCTATCCCATGAAGAGCAGCGAGATCAAGGCGCTGTGCATCCATATCTGCCACGATTGCAATTTCCGCTGCCGTTATTGCTTTGCAGACGAAGGCGCGTACCATTCCAAGCGCGAGGCGATGAGCTTTGAAACGGCAAAAGCCGCCGTGGATTTTCTTATCGAAAACAGCGGCAAGAGAAAGGTGCTGGAAATGGACTTTTTCGGCGGCGAACCGCTCATGAACTTCGACGTTTTGAAAAAGACGGTCTATTACGCAAAAGAAGCGGGCGAAAAGGCGGGAAAGAAATTCCTGTTCACGACGACCACCAACGCGCTCTTGCTTTCCGACGACGTGATTAAGTTCTTCAACGAAGAAATGGAGAACGTGGTGCTTTCGCTCGACGGAAGAAAAGAAGTCCACGACGCAATCCGAAAATCCGTCAACGGCAAGGGTACGTTCGATTTAATTATCGACAAGATTAAAAAATTCATTTCCTTGCGCGGGGATAAAAGCTATTACGTGCGCGGCACGTTCACGGCGAAAAATCTCGACTTTGCCAAGGACGTGCTCTTTATCGCCGATCAAGGCGTGGATTCCATTTCCATGGAACCCGTGGTAACGGAGCTTCCCGATTTGCAGATCACAAACGAGCACCTGCCCGCGATTGAAAAGGAATACGAGAACCTTTGCGACGCGTATTTGCAAAGATACGCGGAAGGGAAAGGGTTTAACTTTTTCCATTTCAACGTAGATTTGGAAGGCGGGCCCTGTCTTTCCAAGCGCGTTTCCGCTTGCGGTGCGGGGAACGAATATTTCTCCGTTGCGCCGAACGGCGACCTATATCCCTGCCACCAGTTTGTGGGCGATGAAAATTTCCGCATGGGCAGCGTTACGGAAGGGATCGTGCGCACGGATATCCGCGAGCAGTTCAAAAATTCCTGTCTGTTCACTCGCAAAAAGTGCGGGGACTGCTTTGCGAAGTTTATCTGTTCGGGCGGTTGCAACGCGAACAACTACCATTACAACGGCGACATCAACGACCCTTACGAAGTTACCTGCGGCATGATGAAGAAGCGCATTGAGTGCGCGATGCATATACTTGCCGAGAAGAAACTGTTGCGGTAGGAAGTCCAGAAACTCAGTTTCTGGCGCGGTGCAGGGCGCGCAGCCCTGCCGTGGTGTGGAGCAGAGCTCCACGGAAGCGGACCCTTAATAAGCAAAGCTTTGCTTTGCGCTATCAACCGCAAAGCGGTTCTTTTCGCTGACAGGCGAAAGGGGAAGTCTAAAAATTCCAAGAAAATTGTCAAAAAGGACAAAAAATTTCGATAGGCTCGTATTTATGACTTGACGAGCCTATTTAAAATAAGGTATAATAATAGAGTATCATTGTACTCGGAAGACAAAATCCGAAACACAACAGGAGGCTTTTCACAATGGGCAAAAAGAAATCGATCGTATTGATGGTTTTGCTCACCATCGTCATCGTCGTATTGTGCGCGATCACGGTGGTTCCTTCTTTCGCCGTTCCCGGGACGTCGAAGATATGGAACCCCGCAGTAAAGCAGTACGACTTCGGTGCGGATCTTAGCGGGGGATATTACGCATATTACTATCCCCAAGGCGTTATTTCCGAAACCGAATATAAAAATCTCGACGCGGAAGATCAAGAGGACTATATCCAGCACGGCGGTCTGTATTTGAGTACGGACGCAGAGCTGAATATCGTCGCAGACGACGAAGTTACCGCGGAGTTTAAAGAAAACTTTGCAAGCGCGACTGCGGAAATCATCGCGCGCTACGAAACGAAAGGGTATTCCGACTATTGCGTTTCCGTCGTGGACGACTATGCGCTGAAAGTACAGCTTCCCCCGTATGAAATTGCGGGCGAAGAAACGACCGCGTTCCAAAGCGTTTTGAACACGCTCAACTTGTTCAAGGAAACGAGCGCGTTGGAAATCAAAATGGGCGATTCTCCCGTGGACGAGCTTAAGGAAAACGAAATAAAAGATCTGATCAAGAGCTTCTCCGTATATACCAAATACGAAGTGGCGTACTTGCAGATCAAATTTACTTCCGTCGGCGAAAACATGATCAAGGCGTACAAGGAAAGCTACGTTGCGGCAAACGAAAACGCGCAAACCTTGAAGATCGTCCTTGGCGAACAGGAATTTGAGATTATTCCCGATCAGCATATCGACACGAAAAATCAAGTGAAGTATCCCGTAGCATACGAATCTGCGGTGCACACGGCGGATACGACGGTGATTTTGTTTAACTCCGTTTTGGAAAACGGCGGGTTCGACATCACCTTCCGCGACGTGGCAAACAGCGAAGTGCGCACCTTCCAGCCCGCTTACGGCGACAACACGCGTACCCTTTTGTTCATCGCGCTTGCCGTTGTAATCGTAGGCTTGACCGTGTTTGCTATCGTAACCATGGGCGGCTTCGGTGTGGCGAACGCCTACTCCATTTTGAGCTATCTCGCGGCAACGGGTCTCCTTTTTGCGTTTGTTACCGAAGGCGTGTTTGAAGTTACCTTAGGTACGGTGCTCGTATTCTTGCTGGGTATGGTGCTCATTACGGTGCTCAACAAATGGACCTATAATGCAATCAAAGCGGAATTTGCACTCGGTAAAACGGTGGAATCTTCCGTGAAGGGCGGATACAGAAAGACCCTTTGGGGCATGGTAGATATCTACGCGGTGCTCCTTGCGGGCGCAGTTGCGCTGCTTATCGGCGCGGCGGGCGTGCAAACGCTTGCTTGGCAGGCGATCCTTTGTATCGCAATGGGTGCGTTCTGCAGCTTGCTTTGGACGCGCGTTATCAGCTTTATGCTCATGTCCGCAAGCAAGAATAAATACAACTATTTCCGCTTGGTAAGGGAGGATGACGACGATGAGTAAGTTTTTGACGAAAGCAGTAAAGAAACCCGGCATTATCTCTATCATCCTTGCTACGATCCTTGCGGCGGCGATTGCCGTAGCGGTGATCTGCGGCGTACAGGGCTTCGGCGTGTTCAATACGAGCAAGCTTTTGGAAGATTCTAAAACCTTGACGGTATCCGTAGATAAAACCACGTATCTTACCAATCTCGATAAAGTGGAAGAAGAATGCGAAAAAGCCTTTGCAAATCTCGATTTGTCCTATTCGTTAAAGGGCGAAATGTCGGGCGCGGATAACGAACTCGTTTACGTGTTCGATAAGAACGCCGACCTTACGGCGGCGGAGAAAGCGCTTGAAGACGCTTTCAAAACGCTCGTGGAAGGGGAATGGAACGGCTCGTTCATTACGGTGGCAACGAACAGCGAAAAAGCGGTGTCCGTGCTTGCAAAGCACTACGTGCTTCGCGGTGTGATCGCGGGCGTGGTAATGGCGGTGCTCGTGTTTGCGTACGTATCCCTTCGTTATAAACTGGGCATGGGCGTCGTTGCGGCGGTTTGTGCCTTGCTCGGCATGGCGCTTACGGCAGCGTTTGCAATCCTGACCCGTATCCCCGTAACGGCTTCCGTGTCTTACGTGTTTGCGGTGGCGGGCTTGCTCTCGGCGGTTACGACCCTGTTCACCTTTAACAAATTGCGCGGCAACAGCGAAGAGCTTGCTACGAAAGAAATCGGCTTGTTCACGGTGCTTTTCGGCGCGGCGCTTATCGTAGTCGGCGCGGTGGCAACGGCAGGCGTGAGATGGTTTGCAGTGCTCGCCCTGATCGCGCTCTTGGTAGCGGCGTTCTTGGGGCTTGTATATGCGCCCGCGCTCTATTTGCCTATCAAGGCGGCGGCGGACAGTAAGCCTGCGAAAAACGCTTACGTTGGCGCAAAGAAGACTTCTACGAAAGAAAAGAAAAGCTTTGTAAAAGCGGAAGAACCCGTAAACGAAGCTCCCGTAGAAGAAGCAGTTGAAGAAGCTGCGGAAGAAGAAACGGCAGAATTTGTAGAAGAAGAGCCTGTGGAAGAAACGGAAGAGGCAGAAGAAGAAAGCGTGGAAGAATAAAAGACTTTCCCGCAAAAAGTCCAAGAAAGCATGCAAGGGCGGCGGGGGCGTTGTTCCCGACCGCCCGAAATTTTTAAAAAGAGAAAGCACATGAAGAAAATCGTTCCCGAATACTCCTTTTCGGCAGAACAATTAAATATTATTTCCGATCTTGCCTTAGAGACGGGTTTTACGGAACAGATCACGCGGATTTTGTATGCGCGCGGAGTAAATACCGCGGAAAAAATCCGTCGTTTCATGCGTCCTTCGGAGAGAAATTTCCTTTCGCCTTTTTTAATGAAAGGTATGAAAGAAGCGGTGGAGCTCATCACGCAGGCGCGGGACGAAGGCAGGACGGTAGCAGTGTTCGGCGATTACGACGCCGACGGCATATGCGCCTCCGCAATCATGTATCACGCACTGAAAGAATTTGGTATCGAGCCGCACGTGTACGTTCCCGAACGCGTGGACGGCTACGGGCTTTCCGTGGAAGCCATCGACCGCATTTTTGAAGAATGCAACCCCGAACTGTTCATCACGGTGGACTGCGGGATCTCCTGCGCAAAGGAAGCGCAATATATTTACGAGCTTGGCTCGGACGTAATCGTTACCGACCATCACGAGCTGCCCGAAGTCTTGCCCGATTGTATCATCGTCAATCCCAAGCTCAAGGACGAGTATCCTTACGACAATCTTTGCGGTGCGGGCGTTGCGTTCAAGCTCGCTTGCGCCTTGATTGGCGAAAAAGCGTATAAATATTTAGATTTTGCCACCCTGGCTACGGTGGCGGACAGCGTACCCTTGTTGGGGGAAAACCGCGATATCGTAACGGAAGGATTAAAGCGCTTTAACACCAACATCCGTTCCTGTTTTTCCTTGCTTATCGGTAAAAATTACGACGGGATAACCGCGCAGACCTTGGCGTTTAACGTCGCGCCGAGAGTGAACGCGGCAGGCCGCATGGGAGACGCGCAGGCGGCGTTCAAGCTGTTTATTTCCGACAACGAATCGGAGATTTACGACTTGGCGACCAAGCTTTGCACGTACAACACCGAACGGCAAAAGTACTGCGACGAGCTCTATACTTCGGCAAAGCGCAAGCTTCTGCAAAAGGGAGCGTACGATAACGTGATCATGCTCTCTGACGAGAGCTGGAATACGGGCTTTATCGGGATTGTTGCGGCGCGTATTGCGGAAGAATATAACCGTCCGACCCTGCTTTTCGTTCACCACGGCGATATGTTAAAGGGCAGCGCACGGAGTATTGAAAGCGTCAATATTTTCAATGCCTTAAAGAAC
>JAZQLT010000098.1:0-6113 GCA_045542815.1 Candidatus Scatosoma sp.
AGACCGATAGGGCAGGTATTCGACGAAATCGGTAGGCGGGTCAAAAAACGCTTTGAAAAACCCGCCGTGGAAGAAGACGCCGTACCCTTGGGACTTGGGGAGCAGGCGTACCGTGCGGTAAGCGCTTTCCTTTCCGTCAGCCTTGCGGCGCAAATCTTTACCGCGCCTTTGCTTATCTATTATTTTGGCTATCTTTCGGGCGCGGCGCTCCTTTTGAACTGTATATTCGTGCCTTTGATCAGCGCGCTGTTCGGGGCGCTGTTACTGCTCGTGGCGGTAGGGTGTCTATTGCCCCTTGCGGCGGCGTCGGTACTTCTGTTTTTGCCTAATCTTTTGTGGTCGGTGCTCTTGCTTATTTTTGCGTTCGTAGATTTTTCCGCTTTTGCTATAACGGGCTTGCATATTTCTGCGGGCGCGTTCGCGCCTTACTATACGGCGTGCTCCTTCTGCTCGGATAAGTGGAATTTGAAAAAGCGGACAAAAATTCTTTGTTTTTTTGCGTTTGCGGCAGGCATGGCTTTGTTGAGCCTTTTATAAATTGCGTGTATTCTCTTGCTTTTTTGACAAAGATATGCTATAATGATAAGCGAGAAAAAATCGGGGGCGTGGTCGAGCGTGAAATATATCGATTTTAAAAAATTCACAGACGAAAACGGCGCGCAGCCCATTTACCTTTTCGAAGGGGAAGAGGTCTATTTCCGCGAAAAGGGAGAACAGCTTTTAAAATCCCGTTTCTTGCAAGAGCCTACGCTTGACTACGCTTCGTTCGACGGCGGTGCGCTCAAAGGAGATAAGCTGAAAACGCTTGCGGACGCGCTCAATTGTTTTCCGTTCGTCAGCGAAAAACGCGTGGTGCGGGTAAGCGAGTTTTATCCCACCGACAAGGATTTTGATTTTTATTTAAAAAGTTTATTCGACAATCCGCCCAAAGATAGTATTCTCTTAATCGTAAACAGCGGTAAGGGCAAGGCAGGTACGGCTGCACTTGCAAAGCAGCCCAACGTAACCTTTGTCGATTGCGCGCGTTCGGATGAAGAAACTATCAAGAAATGGATTTACGTTACCTGCAAGCGGGCGGGATTGTACGCCGACGGGGTAACCTGCGGCAAGCTTGCGGCGTACTGCGTATATGACATGGCGCGTATCGCGCAGGAAACGGATAAGCTCTTGGGGTATTGCGCGGCAACAGGGCAGACCCGTCTAACGGACGAGACGGTGGAAGCGCTCGTCTATCCCGACGCGGAGTATAAGATTTACGAACTGGCAAACGCGCTTGCGCGGAAAAATTATTCCGCTTATATGCGGGCGGTCAAAGACTTATCCACGCGCGGCTTCAACGAAACCTCTCTCCTTTCCTCGCTTGCGAGCTATTTCAAGGGGCTTTACGAAGTTTCCCTTTGTAAGGGCGGAGATAAGGAAATCGCCGCAGCACTCGGTATCAAGGAGTACGCTGCGCGGAAAAACCGCGAGCAGGCGGCGAAATTTGAGAAAGGGGAGCTTCTTTCACTCTACAACGCTGTTTATGGAGCGATTAGCGCGATCAAGTGCGGAGAGCTTGCGCCCGCGTCCGCATTCAAGGCGGTTACGGCGAAGTTATTTTTCGGGGATTTATAAAAAACGGCAAAAAACGCTTTATTTTTTAAGCAGAATTCTATATAATATAGTACGAGTATATCTTACGCGCGGGTGCGCGTAAAGACGGCGAAACAAAAGGAGGCTTTTATGGGAATACGGCTTTTGGCGGCGGCGGTAGATTTTCCTGCGTTATGGAAAAATATCGTTGCGTTCTTTACCGGGTTCGGCGCTTTGTATGCGGTGGAAATCGTTTTATTTTTCTTCCTGATTTTCTTCGTTTCCAAAGTATTGCGGGATAACGACGCGACGAAGCTCATGGCGCTGTACTGGTTCATGTTGCTCGCGGGCGGTTGTATGCACGTATTTGACGGCGAAGTAATGACGAAACAGTTTTTCCTGTTCTATGTGATCTTGCTTTCGGCAGTCATGCTGATCCTGTTCAGCGTGGAAGTGAAAAAGTATTTCTGGGACGTTCATTCTACTAAGACGGGTATCACCGAGAAAATTCTCGGCGGCAACGCGGAAGTGCATTCGCAGGCGGATACCGAGCGTTGTATTGCCAACATCGTAAAGGCGCTCCAAAATATGTCTAAAAATAACGTGGGGGCATTGATTGTGCTTTCCCGCGGGAGCTTGCCTAAGCAAGTGCTGCAAAGCGGGGTGATGATCGACGCGGAAATTTCCACGCAGCTCATCGAAGGGATTTTCTTTCCCAAAGCGCCCTTGCACGACGGTGCGATGATCATTCACGGGCATGAAATTCAGGCAGCGGGCTGCTTTTTGCCCTTGACGCAAAAGACGAGCTATCCCAAGGAATACGGAACCCGCCACCGCGCGGCGATCGGGATCACGGAAGTGGCAAACGTCATTTCCCTTGTCGTTTCCGAAGAAACGGGGATTATTTCCATCGTCAAGCAGGGCAACGTAACGCGCTATGCCGATTACGATATGCTCATGGACGCACTCAAAGATTATTACTGGCAGGAGATGCCTTTAACAAACAAAAAATACGGCGGAGGTAACAGATCATGAAATTCGGTCAATTTCTGAAAAACGTATTCGTTTCCAAGTTCTGGATTAAAGCAATTTCTTTGCTTTTGGCGGTGTTCGTCGTATTGGTGCTCAACGTTTAAAAGAGAGAGAATATAAGGAGTTATTATGGGAGTAAAAGTATGTAAATTCGGCGGCACGTCCATGGCGGACGGACGCATCATCTGTACGGCGGCGAATATCGTCCGTGCGGACGCAGAGCGCCGCTACGTAGTCGTTTCCGCGCCCGGCAAACGGTTCAGCGGAGACATCAAGGTAACCGACCTTTTGTATAAGTGCTCGGACGCAGTAGAGACGGGAGATATGGAAACCTTCCGCGCTACCTTCGATAAAATCCGCGTTCGGTTTTTGAATATTCAAAACGAGATCGGCAAAGACGTCGGCGTGCAGGCGGGGCTTGACGAAGTGGAAAAGGAAATGCTTGCAGGCGCGGGCAGAGATTATTGCGCTTCGCGCGGCGAATATTTTGCGGCGCGTATCATGGCGGCAGTGCTGGAAGTGCCTTTCGTGGACGCTACGGAATTTATCCGCTTTAACGAAAACGGCGGGTTAGATCCCGTTACCTTCGAGCTTGGAGCAAAGGTGCTCGGTCAATATAAGCAGGCGGTCGTGCCCGGATTTTACGGGCTGGGCGCGGACGGAAAGGTAAAGACCTTCTCCCGCGGCGGCGGCGATATTTCCGGTTCGATCGTGGCGCGCTCCGTTATGGCGAATTTGTATGAGAACTGGACGGACGTCAGTGGGTTCTACGCTTGCGATCCCCGCATCGTCAACTCGCCGAAATGGATTTCCGAGCTTACCTATCAAGAGCTTCGCGAGCTTTCGTATATGGGCGCAAACGTCTTGCACAGCGAGTCTATCTTCCCCGTAAGAAGCGCGGGGATCCCCATTCGAATTTGTAACACCTTCCGCCCCGAAGAAGCGGGTACGTATATCGTAAAAAACTCCACGCGCGATATGCGCGAAGTCGTGGTTACGGGTATCGCGGGCAAGAAGGGCTTTACTTCCATTACGCTGGAAAAATCCATGATGAACTCCGAAGTCGGGTTCGTGCAAAAAGTGCTTTCCGTCATCGGTAAATACGGTATCTCTTTCGAGCATTTGCCTTCGGGGATCGATACCATGTCCTTGGTTATCGACAACGAGTACTTAAAGGGCGGCATTTTGCAAACGCTCATGGACGAGATGAAAAACATGGTGCACCCCGATAAGATCTACGCGCATGAAGACATCGCGTTGGTGGCTACGGTAGGGCACGGTATGGCGAAAAACGTGGGTACGTCCGCGCGCCTTTTCAAAGCGCTCTCCGAAGCGGGCATCAACGTCAACATGATCGATCAAGGCTCGAGTGAGCTGAATATCATCGTCGGCGTCGAAGGCGTGGATTGCGCGGCTTGTATTCAAGCAATCTACGACGAGTTCTTTCATTAACGGCAATGAAGGTACATACGGTTGCACTCAAAAACGAATACGCATTTTTGCAGGGCGGTAAGCTTTCCTGTATGCTCATGGATATGCCTTGGGATATCGAGCGGGCTTGGAAACGCCCCGCCGTTATCATCGTGCCGGGCGGCGGCTACGGCATGGTGAGCAGGCGTGAAGGAGAACCCGTAGCGTCCGCCTTTTTTGCTAAGGGTTTCCAAGCCTTTATCTTGCAGTATCTCGTGGCGGACGACGGCGTAGCCTATCCCGAACAACTTTTAGAGCTGGCGGCGGCGGTGGATTACGTCAAAAAACACGCCGAAGAAATGTCTATCAATGCGGAAGAAATTTTTGTGGTGGGCTTTTCGGCTGGTGGGCATTTGACGGGCAATTTGGCGGTAGAGCATACTGTGGTGTCGGACAAAGCGGGCGTTGCGCTCGATTGCAAACCCGCGGCGGTGGGGCTTTGCTATCCCGTTATCTCGCAAATACACGGGCATCAGGGCTCGTATGATAATCTGTTGCAAGGGTATAGCGCAGAAGCAAAAGCAGAGCTGTTAAAGACGCTCAATCTTAACGAAGCGGTTTCCGAGAATACCCCGCCTGCCTTTCTTTGGGCAACAGCGGAAGATGATTCGGTGCCCGCCGATAACGCTATGCGGTATGCAATGGCGTTGGCGGAAAAGGGGATCGCTTACGAATTGCATATCTATCCCCAAGGCTGGCACGGGCTTTCTACGGGGTCTGCGGAGATCAACGAAGACAAACCTTTCCTATCGCGCGTATCTCGCTGGGTGGAAGATTGTATCTCCTTTTTCCGTACGTATATCACAGAAAAATTTTAAAAGGAAGACGAAAGGTCTTCCTTTTTTTACTGCTTTCGCAAGCGGATATATTCGCTGCCGATTTTTAAATTACAGCCGTGCGCTTTGGCGAGTGCGGATACGCTCACGACTTGGTAGCCAAGCGCTTTTAAATCGGGCAATAACCGTTTCAATGCGGACACGGTGGCTTTGTATCCGTCGTGCATTAACACGATTGCGCCGGGGGCGAGTGCGGAAAGTACGCTGTTATAGATCTCGTCTTCGCTGTTTTTCGTCCAGTCCAGAGTATCGATATTCCAGTTTATAATCGGCGCGGGGGCTATCTCTTTCACCGCTTGATCAATTCTGCCGTAGGGAGCGCGCAGAAGGTGTCGGGCGTTTCCGTCGATTTTCTCTAAAATCGCGTCCGTACGGTCGATTTCTTCGCGCAGTTCGCTTTCTTGCAAAGTTGTCAGATCCAAGTGAGAATGTGTGTGGTTGGCAAGCTCAAAGCCCAGCATAGCCGCCGTGTATAAAAGGGGCAGAGAAGTATCTTCTACCAGATTGCCGTTGACGAATAAGCTCGCCGTGGCGATACAATCGGGGTTTTGCTCGTTGTAAGCGGCGAATACGGCAAAGATGCTTTCCAAGGTTTTGGACGGCGAATCGTCAAAGGAAAAAGCAATCAGTTTTTTATTGCGGTCGATGTAGGAAATATCGCCGTCCGAAAGCTCCCACGCGTTTTTGCGCGTAGGTTTGCCGTCCGCAACTTCGGTGTCCAAAGGCTCGAAATATTCTTCAAATGCAGGGGGCATGTGCGAGCCGAATTCTTTTTTATTAGGCGTAGGCGCATGGCAGGCGGAGAAGAAGAAAAGGGCGGAAAGGCAGGGAATAAAAATAGAGTAACGCATAGGGATAGTATGCGTAAAGGAAGGAATTTTATCAAGCAAATATACCGAAAGACAAAATAAAAGAACGCTCTAAGGCGTTCTTTGTAAGTTTTAATAGTTTTTTAAGCATAGAATATAATCGACGGAGACGTCAAACTGCTTGGCGATAGCAATCAAAAATTCTGCGGTAGGTACGCTTTTCCCCTTTTCCCAAAGCGATACCGTATCTTGAGATACGGACAACAGTGCACCGAATTTTTGTTGCGACAGATTTTTCTCTATGCGAATTTCTTTAATTCTTTTTCCGATTTCTTGCATATCCACACATATATTTTACGATTATTTTTCGTAAAATACTTGACTTACGAGAAAT
>JAZQLT010000099.1:0-2383 GCA_045542815.1 Candidatus Scatosoma sp.
GCCCACTCCTTGCGGGGAGCCAGGGAGTTGTGTGTGAATGTTGTCTTCCTAAGACCGCTTGGCCTCCGACTTCCATAAATCCTTTCACACAAAGCCCGTCCGCCGCCGAAAGCCTTGCAAATACTTCCTTCGCCGCCGCATAGGGATACCCACCCTTGCTTTCTTCTTCGCCGATATTGATTTGAATTAAAATATTCGATACGAGCCCCGCGCTCTTCGAACGGCGAGCGAGCTCGTTTGCCAGCTCGTCGCGGTCGCAGGAATGATACAAATCAATCTTACCGAGAAGATACTTTACCTTATTCGTCTGCAAATGCCCGATAAAATGACGGGGGCAGGGCAAAAGCAAATCGTTTTTATCGCGGAACTCCTGCGGTTTGTTTTCCGCCACCGCGTCCACGCCCCCTTCGATTGCCGCGTTAACGCTTTCCGCCGTCTGCATTTTCGTCGCCGCAACGAGATACACCCGTTCGTTAAACGGATTTCCCTTTTCTATTTCTTTTTTTATCTGCGCAACGCGCTTCTTAATCGCCTGTTTATCCATATTTTACACTCCTTTTTTAGTATATACAATTCCGCACGCTTTGTCAATTAAAAAAAAGTTTGTATTTTCGCAGGTTTTTTGATTATTTTACTTGCATTTTTGTCAATTAGCGGTTATAATTGATTTAATAGATAAAACTTATAAGGATAATCAATTTTTTTAATGAATACGGAAGAACTGAAAACATTTATATTTTTGTCGAAGGTAAAGAATTTCACAATCGCGGCAGAGCAATTGTTCGTGGCGCAATCCACCGTTACCAACCGCATCAGCGAACTGGAAAAGGAAGTGGGGAAAAAGCTTTTCCTGCGCGGTTCAAAAACGGTGAAGCTGACGGAAGCGGGCGAAATCTTCCTGCGTTACGCGGAAAGAATGCTGGAATTGCAAAGCACTTCTATCGAAGAAATGAACGCGCTTTCCAACCATTCCCGTAAGTTCTCTATCGGCGCAATCAACGCCACTTACGAAGAATACGTAAAGCCTTTGGTGGATAATTGCTTGAAAGATAATTCGGTAACTTCGGTAAAAGTCATGCTTGGACATTCTCTGGATTTAATCCAAAGCTTGCAGGACAATATGCTGGATATGGTATTTTCAGCAATCCCCTTAAAGCGCGCAGGATATAACTGCGACGTGTATGACGTGGACCGCGTGGCGCTCGTATGCAAGAAGGGTATGAACGAATATCCCGACGGCATAAATAAAGCGCAGCTCGCGAAGCTCCCCTATCTCATGTGCGATTTCACGCTTTCGGAAGCAGGCGTGTTTATCCGTTCCCTTTTCCCGAAAAATCACATCTTCCGCTTGGACGTGGATAACTCTTCCAAGCTTTTGCCTTATCTGGAAAACGGTTTGGGCTATTCTTTCTTGCCCTATAAATTCGTTAAGGATAAAATTGAGAACGGGGTGTTGGAAGAAGTTAAATTGAAAGATTTTTCCGCGCCTAACGTTACCACCTATCTCGTATATAGACAGGATTACGATATCTCCCGTTTCCTGGAAAATAAATTTGAATAAACACGATCCCCGCCGAAGCTTCGGCGGGGATTTCATTTTACGCGTTAATGAAACTACGCGCGCTTGCCTTCTCGCACGAACCGCTGATAATTCAGGGCTTGAGCATTACTTATCTTCACCACGAAAAAAAGGAAGGCGCTAAGCCTTCCCTTCGTGGTGGAGTAAGAGCAACCTAAATCGAACCGTTGCTTATACAATTAATACTTTTTATCATTAATTTGTTTAGTTGTTAAGCAAGTCTAATCGTTTTGCTTCAAAGGCACCTTTAAAAATTTCCATTCGCGTTTTATATATTTGCTGATAATTATTAATATTTGAATAGTAATCATATTCACTTGTTTCAACAAATTCATATTTATTGATTTGTGCTTTTAACCACTCATCTCGAACTTCAATAAGAGTTTTCTTTCCCTTACTTATATTTTCATTTTTTGGAAGCAAACCTAAATTAAAAATGCTATTTACAATAGATTCTTGATTAGGAATAGCGGAACTTTCAAATAAACTTTGTGGAATTATATGATCTACCTCTATTGGGAACATTGAGCTAGGACCTTCTATCGATTTTAGACAATAAAAATGATATAAAATCGGCTTCATCGCTTTTACAGTTAACTCATTACCAAAGACCTTTTTATCTTTTTCTATATCATTAAATACTTGTATCCATTTTTCTGTAGCAATAGGAGTAAATAATTCACCTTCATTATTTAAAGAAACAATATTCTTAGCAATTGTAGTATCACCCGAACCTCTCCATTGTACTGAAATGTATTCATATATTAATCTATCCCACAAAATCAAAAGTCGGAGGCCAAGCGG
>JAZQLT010000100.1:0-9543 GCA_045542815.1 Candidatus Scatosoma sp.
AACGGATAGCGAATTTGTGGAAGCGGATTGCATGGTCTGCGGATTGAACGTACGCCGTAAAAAGAACGGCGAAACGGAAGCGGAAGCGACTTTGCGCCTGTCCTTGCGCTCGTACGAAGAGCGGGAGGGGGGATATATCTCCCAAACGCAGGAAGGGGAAGCGTACGGCGAAGAAGAGAGCGCGTTTTCCGTGTTTATGACGAGCGCGGGCGAAGAGCTGTGGCAGGTCTCCAAGCGCTTGCGCTGTGCGCCCGAAGATTTGCAAAAGAGCAATCCCGAACTGACCTTCCCGCTCAAGGACGGAGAACGGATTTTCGTGTATCGGCAGATCAAGTAAAATTTCTATAAGAAATACATGCAAAGCATTGTAATTTTTGAAAAAATATGGTAAAATAGAAAAGAGCGATTCATGCGGCGGGAATTTCTCGCCGCAATTTTCGCAAAGTAGGGACGGACGGGCGCATGAACACGGTCAAAATCAAATCCTATGCAAAAGTCAATCTCACGCTGGAAATTACGGGCGTGGAAGAGGGGTACCATATGCTCGATTCTTTGGTGGCGAGCGTGGATATCTTCGATTGGATCGTTTTAAAAAAGCGCAAGGACAAGCATAGCAGTATCGAGATGAAAGGCATGGGCAGCGAGAGCATCCCTCCCGAAAAGAACAACGCGCTCAAAGCCGCGGAAGCCTTTTCGACAGCTTTTGGGGCAAACGGCGCGGATATCACCGTCTATAAAAATATCCCCATGGGCGCGGGGCTTGGGGGGTCTTCCGCGGACGTTTCAGGGGTACTCAACGGCATGGCGAAGCTCTACGGCGTGCAGGATAGGGAACGGCTCAAAGCGCTTGCCGATAGCTTGGGGAGCGATACGGGGTACATGCTCACAGGCGGGTTTGCCCGCTTGCAGGGCAGGGGAGAGAAGGTAACCCCCGTTTCCACCCCCGCAAAACTGCATTTTTTGCTCATTTGTCCGCCGACGGGCGTGTCTTCGGGGGCGTGCTATCAAAAGTACGACGAGCTGCCCAAAACGCTGGAATGGAAGGAGAGCGCAACGGAAAACGCGATTGCCGCTTTGGAGCAAAACGATATAAACGGGGTAGGCAGGTATTTGACGAACGACTTATACGTGCCCGCGCTGCACTTAAATGGCGACGTACAGACCGCAATGGAAGAAGCGAAAAGCTTTTCCCCGCTCGGCGCGGTGATGACGGGCTCGGGGAGTTGCGTTTTGGCGATGTTTGAGAGCAAGGAGCTGTGCGAATGGGCAAAGAGCCGCTATAAAGGCAAATTCCGCACCTATACGGTATCTACGCTCGTACCCAATTATCAAAAGCAATCTAACTTTTGGCGCAATCCGTTTGCGTCGGAATAAAGGAGAAAAACATGGAAGAAAGAATTATCGATGACGAATACGGCAGGGGCGTACGCCTTAGAAAGACGAAGGACGGCTACGTGGACGTAACGGACGAGCTGTCTGAGAGCGACTACGAAGAAGGAGAAGAGATCGCCTTTGAGTTTCCTACGCTGAGCGGCGGGGTCGCGGAAGACGACGATGAAGAGTTGGTCGATCTCTCTCCCGAAGAAGCGGAACGGGTGCGAAAGGAAAAAGCCGAACGCCGTGCGCAAAGACGGGAAGAATACCTGCGTACCTGTGCCGAAGGCGAAGCGCTCTTGGCGAGCGGGAGCTACCGCTCGGCAGAGCTGAAATACGAAAAAGCGTTGCATATGGACGGTCTGGCAACGGAAGCGTGCGTAGGCTACTGGCGGGCAAAGACGGAGAATTTCGCAAATCCCGACGCACTCGCGGACGAGTACGTGGAAGAAGGGATTGAGAGCTTGGAATTTGATTTGGGCTACGAAGCGACGGACATTTTGCGAAAGGAACACCGTGCGGCGTTCGAGCGCAGATTGCAAGAGCTGACGGACGAAGAAGCGCCGCTTATGGAAACGGTGCGGGCGACGCAGGCAAGGCGCAGGGAGATTTTATCTGCAAGAAGATGGAAAAGCCTTTGGATTTTCTTGGGTGCGGCACTCCCGTTCTTGGCGGCGGTAATCGTTACGCTGGTGCTCGGGTTAAAGAATTTCACCACCCCCGACGATCGGTATATTCTGCCCACGATTATAGCGGGCGGGGTAGCGGTGCTGCTTTTCATCGGGTTTATCGTTACGGCGAATAAGCTCATCAACGCTTGCCGTATGTACAATCTAAACGAAAAGCTTTCTTCCACCGAAGAAGGAGAGCGGGTGTTGGAGATCCGTCAATACAAGGCGCTGTACGAAGCCCTTTGTACGCTGCCCGAAGCGGAAGCGCAGGAAAAAGAGGAAAAATAATACGAAGAACAAGGGTTTCCGCCCTTGTTCTTTTTTATAAGGAAGTAAAAATTCTTGCTTTCATCAAAAAAGCATGGTATAATACAAGGGATATGAAGAAAATTTTTACTTATTTCAAACCCTATAAATGGCAGAGCCTGCTCGGCCCGCTCTTCAAATTGCTCGAAGCTACCTTCGAGCTTTTGGTGCCTTTCGTCGTCGCGCTCATCGTCGATGAAGGCTTGGGCGCGTTCGTGAATGGGGGATATCCCTTCGCGGACAAGGGGTATATTGTCAAAATGTGCCTACTCCTTGGCGCATTCGGTTTGATAGGGCTGGTGTTTTCGGTAACGGCGCAGTATTTCTCCGCGCGCGCGGCAACGGGCGTTTCGGCGGCAGTGCGCAGCGACCTGTTCAAAAAATTGCAGTCGTTAAGCTATAAGGATATCGACCGTCTCGGCGAAGCGACCATGCTCACCCGCATGACGAGCGACGTAGATAAAATGCAGACGGGTATCAACCTGTTTTTGCGCCTTTTGCTTCGTTCGCCGTTTATCGTGTTCGGCGCGCTCGTTTGCGCGTGCATTATCGACCCCGCGTCTTTCGGCGTGTTTGGCGGCGCAATTTTGGTGCTCGCAATCGTGGTGTATGCAGTCATGTTCATCTGCATGCCCCTGTATAAAAAAACGCAGGCAAAACTGGACAAAGTCCTCCTTTCCACCCGTGAAAACCTGACGGGCGCAAGAGTGCTGCGCGCCTTTTGTAAGGAAGAGAGCGAACGGGAACTTTTCAACGAACGCAACGAAGATTTGACGAAGGGCAGAAAATTTGTCGGCGGGATCGCGGCGATTACCAACCCCTTGACGTACGTGCTCGTCAATCTTGCAATCGTTCTGCTGCTCTATACGGGCGCGCTTCGCGTGGAAAGCGGCGCGCTTACCCAAGGTAAGGTGATTGCGCTTTACAATCTCATGGGGCAGATTTTAATCGAGCTTATCAAGCTCGCCAATCTCATCGTAACGGTGGCGAAGGCGGCGGCGAGCGCAGAGCGCATCGAAGCGGTGCTTGCCCTGCAGCCGTCCTTGAAAGTGCTGTCGGACGAAAACGAGCCTACCGTGTATGAAGCGAATGAAGAATTGATCCGTTTTGAAGGGGTGGGCATGCGCTATAACGAAGGTGCGGACGAAGCCTTGGAAAACCTTTCTTTTTCCGTCAAGCGCGGAGAAACGCTGGGGGTCATCGGCGGTACGGGTTCGGGTAAGACCACGCTCGTCAATCTTATTCCCCATTTCTACGACGCGAGTGCGGGAAGAGTGTTGGTCGGCGGCAAGGACGTGCGCCTGCAAAGTATGCAACCCTTTCTCCGAGAGCGTATCGGTATCGCGGAGCAAAAAGCCAAGCTCTTTAAGGGCACTATTCGCGAAAACCTGTTATGGGGCAGAGCGGACGCTACGGACGAAGAGCTGATGAACGCCGCGCGAATCGCGCAGGCGGAAGATTTTATCCTGCAAAAGGGCGGGTTGGACGCGCCCGTGGAGCAGCGGGGTAAAAACTTTTCGGGCGGGCAAAAGCAGCGCTTGACGATAGCCCGTGCACTGGTCAGAAAACCCGAAATTTTGATTTTGGACGATTCTTCGTCCGCGCTGGACTATGCGACGGACGCCGCGCTCCGCAAAGCCATAAGGGAGTTGGATACGACGGTCGTCATCGTGTCGCAAAGGACGTCTTCGGTTTTGAACGCGGATAAGATTATCGTGCTCGACGACGGCAAGGCGGTGGGTATGGGTACGCACGAAGAGCTTATGCGCTCTTGCGAAGTGTATCGTGAAATCTACTTCTCGCAATACGAACAAGACGGGGAGGTGAGCGCATGAAACCCGCAAAACGGCCTACCCGTGTACGCAGCCAAAACAAACCCAAGACCTTACGGCGCATCTTGCGCTACGTGGGAAGATATCCTTTCTCGCTTACGGGCTCGTTGCTCTTTGCCGTGATTACGGTGGCGGCGACCCTGTTCGTGCCCGTACTGTTCGGGGACGCGATCGACTGTATCGTGGAAAGCGGCGTGCTGTGGGACGAACTCAAAACTATTTTTATAAAAGTGCTTTTGTCGGCGGGAATTGCCGCGGCGGCGCAGTGGCTGATGAGCCTTTGCAACACCCGCATTTCCTGCAACGTCGTGCGGGATATAAGAAAGGACGCCTTTGCCAAGATCGGCGCATTGCCCTTGGGGTATATCGATACGCACTCCTACGGGGACACGGTCAGCCGCGTGATTGCGGACGCAGACCAGTTCTCCGACGGCTTGCTTATGGGCTTTACACAGTTTTTCACGGGCGCAATGACCATTTTGGGCACGATCGCGTTCATGCTGGCTACCAACTTCAAGATCGGGTTGATCGTGGTGCTGGTAACCCCCGCGTCCTTGTTCGTGGCGAAATTCTTGGCAACGCATACCCATAAATTTTTCCAAGAGCAGACGAAAACGCGCGGCGAACAGACCGCGTTTACGGAAGAAGCGATCGGCGGCTTAAAAACGGTGCAGGCGTTTGCGCACGAGGACGAGAATGCGGCAAAGTTCGACGAAATCAATGCCCGTCTTGAAAGGGCGACGATGAACGCTACCTTTTATTCTTCGCTCACCAACCCCAGCACGCGGTTTATCAACAATTTGGTGTATGCGCTCGTTGCGCTCATCGGCGCGTTCGACGTGGCGAGCGGGGGCGGGTTCACCGTCGGCGGGTTGACCAAATTCCTTTCCTATGCAAACCAGTACACCAAGCCGTTTAACGAGATATCGGGCGTCATTACCGAGCTGAAAAGCGCGTTTGTCTGCGCGGCGCGTATCTTCGAGCTGATAGATGAAAAGGAAGAAAGCTCCGACGCGGGAAACAACGTGCTGACGAATGTGGCAGGGAACGTGTGCTTGGAAAACGTAGCCTTTTCCTACGTCCCTGAAAAGCCGCTTATCACCGATTTGAACCTTGCGGTGGAAAAGGGACAGCGCGTTGCAATCGTCGGCAGAACGGGCGCGGGCAAGACTACGCTCATCAATCTTTTGATGCGTTTTTACGATACGAACAGCGGCGCGGTGCTCGTCGAAGAGCAGGACGTAAAAACGCTTACGCGCAAATCCTTGCGCGAAAGCTACGGCATGGTGTTGCAGGAAACTTGGCTCAAAAGCGGCACGGTACGGGAGAATTTAAAGCTCGGCAAACCCGACGCTTCGGACGAAGAGATGATCGCGGCGGCGAAAGCGGCGCACGCGCACGGCTTTATCAAGCGTATGGAAAAAGGATACGATACCGTGCTGGGAGAAGGGGGTTCGCTCTCCGAAGGGCAGAAACAGCTCCTTTGTATCGCGCGTATTATGCTCACCAAACCGCCCATGCTGATTTTGGACGAAGCGACCTCTTCTATCGACACCCGCACCGAGCGCAAGATCAGCGACGCATTCCATACGCTCATGGAAGGCAGAACGTCCTTTATCGTAGCGCACAGGCTTTCCACAATCGTACACGCGGACTGCATTTTGGTCATGGAAAACGGGCAGGTGGTGGAGCAAGGCAAGCACAAAGACTTATTAAAGGCAGGCGGAGCGTATTCCGCTTTGTATAACGGACAATTCTCATGATGAAGCAAAAGAAAACTAAGAAAAAAAACAAAGGAAATCTCTACCGCAGTTTTATAGAACTCGTGGCGGTGGGGAGCCTTACGGGCATTTTTGCGGGGGCGATCGTTACCCTGTTCAATATGCTCGTACACGAAGGAGAGCACATCTCCCGCGATATTTACGGGTACGTGCGGGCAAACCCCGCGTTTATTCCCGTGCTGTTGCTGCTTTTGGCAATGGGCGCGTTCTTTATCGGCGTGCTCGTCAATATCTCTTCGGTCATTCGCGGCTGCGGTATTCCGCAGGCGGAAGGCGGTTCGCGCGGGAGTATTCCCTTTAAATGGTACAGGGATTTGACGGCGATGTTCGCCGCGAGCCTGCTCAGCATTTTCATGGGGCTTTCCATCGGCGCGGAAGGACCCAGCGTGCTCATCGGCGCAACGGTGGGCGACGGCGTTTCCAACGGCTTGAGACGGGACGCGATGATCCGTAAATACCAGATCACGGGCGGTGCGTGCGCCGGTCTTGCCGTGGCGTCCAACGCGCCCTTGACGGGCATGGCGTTCGCCTTTGAAGAAGCGCATAAACGCTTCACCCCCGAAGTCTTTATTTGCGCCTTTTCGTCCGTTATTTTCGCCATGCTGACCCGCTCGGCGATTTACAGCGCGTTGGGTATGGAGATCACGAGCGCGTTCCATTCCTACGTTTTCCACGAAATGCCCATTCGTTACTACGGGTTCGTCATTGCGGCGGGCGTTTTGTGCGGACTGCTCGGCGTGGCGTTCTATAAAGCGTGCTTTGCCATGCGCAAGCTCATGCGGAAAATTTCCTTAAAAGACCAACGCTTTACCTACGGCGCAAGAATTGCCGTTGCGGTGCTGCTTGGCGGGATCGTATCCTTTATCGCCGCGGGCGTTATGGGCGGCGGACACGATCTCATCGAATCCCTGGGTACCCTTGGCGGGCAGATAGAGCCTACGACAGAGAGTGCGTTCGGTCTGTCTTTGGTTTGGACGCTATTGATCGTTTTGGTGTTGAAATTTTTTATCACGACGGTGAACGTAGGCTCCGGCTTACCCTGCGGTATCTTTATTCCGATTATCGCGATCGGCGCGTGTATCGGCGGGCTCTTGAACGGCTTGTGGCTGAAAATCACGCCCGAAATCGCGCCCTACTGCGACCTTATGGTCATGATCTGTATGGCGGCGTTCTTTACCACGGTCATCAAAGCGCCCATCACTTCGATCATCATGATCTGTGAATTTACGGGCAGCTTTGCGCCCTTGCTCCCCGTGATTATCGCGGTTTCGCTGGGGTATATTATCGGCGAAATGTCGAGAACGGACGGAATCTACGAAGAGCTGTTAGAGCAGTACGAGCATGAAACGGGTATTCACGAGCGCGCAGTGCGGGAAGTCTATACCCTGACCGTAGAGCCGCGCTCTATCGCGGACAAGCGCGAAGTGCGGGACGTTCTGTGGCCTACGGGCGCGCGTGTGAAGGAGCTTCGCCGCGGGGAAGAAGTCATTTTGCCCCAAGGGGATACCGTGCTCCACGGCGGGGATATTTTGACGATCGTCTGCAAAACGGACGACCCGCAAAGAGTCAAGGAAGACTTAGAGCATATCTTAGGTTAGCATATCGTTTCTTTTTCCCGCATATACTACTTAAAACAGGGGGCGTGTATGCGGTTATATGAAGAAATTTTCAAAAATGCAGACGGCGCGGCGTTCGCGCGGTGCACGGTCGTGCCGGGCGGCGGCGGATACTTTGAAGGGGTAAAAGCGGTGGGGGATTTTTCTCCCGAACGCGTCGTCGTGTGTTTCCCCAAGGAAACGGTATGCGCGGAAGGAAAAAACCTTTGCATTAAAAAGTATTACGACGGTGATCTGCACCTTTCGGGACAAATCTATTCCTTGAAGGTGGAAAGCACGGAAAAGGGCGAAAAGAATGGCGCTGTTTGACGGCTTAAAGGAGCGCATTTTAATCGAAGGACTAATGCCCGAACGCGCGCTTTTGCGTCTGAAAAGGGCGGGAATTGGGGTCTATAACGCGAAAAAAGTCGAAAAAAATCAAATACTTTTAAGCGTAAAGAGAAAAGATATCCAAAAAGTTTTTGCAATTTACCCGAATGTGTGTTATAATAAAACCGTGCAGAGCGCTTATACCGCGCAATCCTTGGGTGCGGTAGGCGCGGGAAAACTCGTGCAAGCCTGTCAAAAACGGGTGGGGCTGTTGCTCGGCGGATTGCTATCGGTCGCGGCGGTGCTGGCTTGTCAGCCGCTCGTCTTTTCGGTGGAGTTCGTGGGCACGAAAACGTACGCGCGGGAAGTATATGCGGCGCTGGAAGAAAGCGGCATTAAACCCTTTGCCCCCTATAAAGAGGGGAAAGAAGATATTATAAACTCGAAAATACTCGCTTTGGACGGCGTGGAGTATTGCTCCGTCCAAAAGCGCGGACACCGCGTGGTGGTGGAAGTGCAAACCAGCCCTTTCCCCACGCAAACAATCGACAAAACGCCCATGCGCGCAAAGCACACGGGAAAAATTACGGCAATCACGGTATTACGCGGCACGCCCTTAAAAAAAGTCGGCGAAGAAATCCATGCGGGTGAAATGCTCGTCGGAAACTGGTTTTCCACCGAAGAAGGGGGGCAGGTACGCGTTGAAATTATCGCGCGCGCGTGCATATCGTGCGTATATACGTGCGAAGTGGAAGCGGAAAGCAAGGAGCAGGCTTTTGCCAAAGCCTATCTTGGCGCAGAGCTTTCCAAGCAAGACGAAATACAAAAAACGACCGTCGAAAAGACGGGAAGCGGCTATCTCGTAACGCTGGAATATACGGCAATCGAGAGCATGAACTTTTGAAAAGGAAGAAAAAGCGTGAACGTAAAAGTAAAGAAAACGGTAGAACTGCAATCGTTGGACGAGCTGTCTTTGCTGCTTGGCGCATACGATGAAAATCTGACCTATCTTTCGCGGGAGTTGGGCATTCTTGCCTACGTGGACGGATTAAAAATCCGCTTGGAAGGGGAAGAAGAAAGCGTGCGGCTCGGCGAAGACGTGATCAGGGCGCTGAAAGACAGCGCGGGCAAGGAGCGTATCGACTGTACGCGGGTTGCGTACTGTATCGAGCTTGCCAAGGAAGGCAGAGCGGGCGAAATCTCGTCGATCGACGGCGGTACGGTGGCAATCACGGCGCGCGGAAAGCAGATCAAGTGCAAGACGGTAGGGCAAAAGCAGTACGTGGACGCGATCAAGAAAAACACGGTGGTGTTTGGCGTCGGGCCTGCGGGTACGGGTAAGACCTACCTTGCCGTGTGCATGGCGGTGTCGGCGTTTAAGAGCAAGCAGGTGGAGAAGATCATTCTCACCCGCCCCGCCGTGGAAGCGGGGGAAAAGCTGGGCTTTTTGCCCGGAGATTTACACGAAAAGGTAGATCCCTATCTTCGCCCCCTGTACGACGCTTTGCAGGAGCTTTTGGGCTTGGAAACGTACGGTAAGCTCATGGAACGCGGCGCGATCGAAGTCGCCCCGCTTGCGTATATGCGCGGCAGAACGCTGTCGAATGCGTTTATCATCTTGGACGAAGCGCAAAACACCACGCGGGAGCAGATG
>JAZQLT010000101.1:0-6016 GCA_045542815.1 Candidatus Scatosoma sp.
TACAAAGCAACTTCTGATGCGAGCGCAATTGCTGCAGCAAAAACGCAGTACGGTATCAACTAAAATAAAGTTCAATCTTCCCCCTGTAAAAAGGGGGAAGAATAAGGGTATTTATGAAACATACGAAATGTTATATTAAAGAATATCCCCGTCCTCAATTGGTTCGCCCTGATTGGGCGAACCTGAATGGGGAATGGAAATTCGGGTTTGGTGAGGAAGTAAAAGAAGAGCTTGGCATGCAAGGGGATTTGCCCCGCACGATTCGCGTTCCGTTCACGTATGAAACGGAATTAAGCGGTATCAATCGCCAAGAACAGCACTCCGTGGTATGGTACGCAAGACGTATTCAAGGCAAGGCGGGCAAGCGCTCGATTTTGCATTTTGAAGGTGCGGATTATGAAACGGAAGTATATATCAACGGGAAATTCGTGGGCTGCCACAGCGGCGCATACAGCAGATTTTCCTTTGACGTAACCGAGTATTTGACGGCGGGCGAAGGATTGCTCGTTGTGAAATGTAAAGATGAAAACCACCCCATGCAGGTGCTCGGCAAACAGCGTTGGCTGAAAGAAAGCTTTGTTTGCTGGTACGTGCAGACAACGGGTATTTATAAAACGGTGTGGATGGAATACGTGGAAGATACCTATCTTACCGCGTTGAAGATGACGCCCGATACGATAGATTATTCCGTTCACTTTAAGGTTGCCGTAAACGCACCTGCCGAAGACGTGGAAGTGCGCTTTGCAATCTCCTATGACGGCGAGCCCATTCAAACGGCTTCCGTTTGGGCGAGCGAAGTGGAGAACAGCGTCTCCGTTCGTTTAGACAGCCGTAAAATTCAGCATCAAGTGGCGCTTTGGGAGCATTGGGACCCTTGCCTTTACGACGTGGATATTTCCGTGTATAAAAACGGGGTATTGACGGACACGGTAGGGACGTATTTCGGGCTTCGCGATTACCGCGCGCAGGACGGAAAATTGCTCTTCAACGGCATGCCGTTCTATACCAGGCTGGTGCTTGATCAAGGCTATTGGAAGGAATCGGGCATGACGCCTCCTTCCGAAGAAGCGCTGATGAACGATATTATTCTTGCGAAGAAGATGGGCTTCAACGGCGTAAGAAAGCACCAAAAAATCGAAGACGAGCGTTTCTTGTATTACGCGGACATTATGGGCTTTACGGTTTGGTGCGAAATGCCTTCCAACCATTGGTTCACGGAACAGGCAACCAAGAATATCGCAAACGAATGGATGGATATTCTCGTGCAGAACTATAACCACCCTTCGATCGTTACTTGGGTAGTATTTAACGAGAGCTGGGGCATTCGGAATATCCGCAGAAACGAAGCGCAAGCCAACCTTGCAACCTCCATGTATTATCTTACGAAGAGTGTGGATACCATGCGCCCCGTTATCTCCAACGACGGCTGGGTACACGCAAAGAGCGACATCTTGACGTTGCATCATTATCAGCAGGACGGAGATAAGCTGTACGCGCTTTACGACAATATGGATAAATTGACGAAGGGCGACATTTCCAACTTCCAGTTCCAGCCCTATGCAGAAGGCTATGCGTACGAAGGTCAGCCGATCATATTGAGCGAATTTGGCGGCGCGGCGTACGTGTCCGATTGCAATAAGCAACTCAATTGGGGCTACGGTACGGGCGTAAAGACTCCCGAAGAGTTCTTGGCTCGTTTCGGAAGCTTGATTAAGGCGGTGGAGAAGATGCACATTAACGGCTATTGCTACACCCAGCTTACGGACGTTGAACAAGAAGTAAACGGCTTGTTAGACGCAGACCACGAACCCAAGCTCCCCGTAGAGGATATCAAAAAGATTGTTGATTAAAAAACAGGCTCAAACAGAGCGAATGATTGATGAAACAGTATCTATTGCCGCAAAAAGCCAATCGCTATAAAGCGAATTTACATATGCACACAACGGTATCGGACGGAAACATGACGCCGGAAGAAGTGAAGGCGCAATTCAAGGCGCAAGGCTATTCCGTCGTCGCGTTCACCGACCACGAAGTGCTCGTACCGCACGTCGAGCTCACCGACGATACCTTTCTGGCGCTGACGGCAACGGAGATTGAAATTAAAACGAAACCCAAAGAAGGCTTTGAATACTTTAAGGCATACCACCTTAACTTATATTCCAAAGACCCTTTTCGGGCAACGTATTCCTTATTTCATAAAGATTGCGCGTGGGGGAATGCTTTAGGGTATATCACCAAGGAACAGGAAAAAGTTTCCTATCCAAGAGAGTATTCTCCTGCATGCATCAATCAAATGATCGAGCGGGCAAACGAAGAAGGGTATCTGGTATCCTACAATCATCCCGTTTGGTCGTTACAGGACTTAGAAGACTACGGCTCTTTAAAAGGGCTCTGGGGAATCGAAGTGCATAATTCGGGCAGCGTGTACTTAGGCATGCCGGACACCGAGCAGCCGCTTACGGATCTTCTCAGACGTGGAGAACGGGTGTTTCCCTTGGCAACGGACGACGCGCATAAGGTAGAGCATTGTTTCCAAGGCTACACGGTGATCTTTGCGGATAAATTAGAATACAATACGATTATGGACGCGTTGAAAAAAGGTGATTTTTACGCTTCCACGGGCCCGCAAATTGAAGAATTATATATAGAAGACGGGACCTTGCGCGTGCGCTGTTCGCCCGTGCAGGAGATATCCTTACTAACCGAACGCCGATACTCGGCGGCAAACAGAGCCGAAAACGGCGGCTTGTTTACGGAAACCGCCTTCGATTTGGGTTGGTTTTTGGAGAATAGCCAAAGCACTGCCCCTTGGAAACCCTATTTTCGGCTGGTTTTTAAAGACGAAAAGGGCAATAAGGCATATACGAGAGCGTATTTTAACGACGAGCTCCGTATGCAAATCAAAAAAGACGAATAAAAAGCTTTAGAGGTGAATATGGATCTCAAAGAGTTATTAAATAAAATGACGTTAGAACAAAAGCTTGCGCAGCTTTCGCAGTACAACGCGATCTGCTTACATATCGGCGCAAGCGGGGAAATTACGGGTCCCGCAGAAGAATTGAGCTTGACGCAAGACCAAATTTCTTCCGTGGGCTCGGTGCTCAACTTCGTAGGCGCGAAAGAAATGCGCGAGATACAAGACGAGCATCTTGCCAACGACCCCAACAAAATTCCTATGCTGTTCATGCACGACGTAGTGCACGGGTACAGAACGATTTATCCCATTCCTTTGGCACTGGGTGCGTCCTTTGATACGGAGATTGCGGAAGCGTGCTGTAAAATGGCGGCAAAAGAGATGTCCGTCGGCGGCGTACACGTAACGTTTGCGCCCATGGTCGATCTCGTTCGCGATCCCCGTTGGGGCAGATGCATGGAAACGACGGGGGAAGACCCCTTATTGAACGCAGACATGGCGCGCGCCATGGTACGCGGCTTCCAAGGGGATATGACGAAGCCCTATAACGTAGCGGCTTGCGTAAAGCACTTTGCCGCCTACGGTCAAGCGGAAGCTGGTCGTGATTATAACACCACGGACATGAGCGAACGCACTCTGCGCGATTTCTATCTTCCCGCTTATCAAGCGGCGGTGGACGAGGGCGTGGAAATGGTCATGACTTCGTTCAATATCTTAAACGGCGTTCCTTCTTCGGGGAACGAACGCTTGGTGAAGGGCATCTTGCGCGATGAATGGGGCTTTGATAAAATCGTCATTTCCGATTACAACGCTTTCCGTGAAATGCACGTGCACGGGTACTGTGCAAGCGAGTACGATTGCGCCGAAAAAGCAATCCGCGCCACCAGCGATATCGAGATGATGTCCACCTGCTATTTGCAAAATATTCCTAAGCTCATCGAAGAAGGCAAGGTTTCTCAGGCGCAGATCGACGAAGCGGTGCTTCGCGTATTGAAGCTGAAAGAAAAGCTCGGTTTGCTCGACAATCCCTACCTTTGGGCTTCGGAAGAAGAAGAAAAGCGTCTTTGCCTTTGCGACGAGCATCGCGAGCTTGCGAGAAAAGCGGCGGAAAAGAGCGCGGTACTTCTCAAAAACGAGCAGGTGTTGCCTTTTAGTAAGAACGTAAAACGGGTAGCCGTTATCGGGCCCTTGGCGGATAAAGTTATGCTTGGTAGCTGGTCCTGCCACGGCAAGGAAGCGGACGGCGTCAGCGTATTGCAGGGCGTGAAGAACCTGTTGCCGAATGCCAACGTGCTTTTTGCAAGCGGCTGTGGCGACGGCATGAACGAAACGGATTGCAGCAAGGTTTCCGAAGCGGTGAAAAAGGCAAAGAAGAGCGATATCGTCATTCTCTGCGTAGGCGAACGCTCGGATATGAGCGGCGAGAGTATGTCGCGAGCAGAGCTCCGTTTGAGCAAAGCGCAGCAAACGCTTATCCGCGAAGTCGTGAAAGCGAACAAGAACACGGCAGTGGTTATGTTCAACGGCAGACCGCTCGTGCTGACGGATATTATCGACGATATGCCCGCGCTTATGACGGCGTGGCAGCCGGGTACGGAAGGCGGCAACGCAATCGCCAACCTGCTCTTTGGCGAAGTGAATTTCGGCGGTAAATTGCCCATGACCTTCCCCAGAAGCGAAGGGCAGATCCCCATCTACTACAATTCTTACAGAACGGGCAGACCCAACCCCGGCCCTTACGGAAGCTGGTATCAGGATATGCCCAACGAACCGTTGTTCCCGTTCGGGTACGGGTTAAGCTATACGGATTTCGAGTTCTCTGCGCCGACCCTGAGCGCGAAAACGCTCGCAAGCGGAGAAACGCTCACCGTTTCGGTAACCGTCAAGAATACGGGCAAAACGGCAGGGGAAACGGTAGTGCAGATGTATATCTGCGACAAGTACGCTTCCTTGACTCGTCCCGTGAAAGAATTGAAGGGTTATAAGAAAGTGGCGCTGAAAGCAGGCGAAGAAACGCAGGTTTCCTTCCCGATTACGGAAGATACCTTGAAATTCTGGACGGCAAACGGCAAGTTTGAAGCAGAAAAAGGCGATTTCGACGTTTGGGTGTCCGATTGCAGCGACGCGTCGCTCTGCGATACGTTTGAATACTTAGGCTAATAGAGCGTAACGCTCCAAATAAAATAGAAAATTAAAAAAGGAAGGAAAAAAGATGAAAAAGATAGCATTGTTTATGTTGACATTGATTCTTGGCTTAACCCTTTGCGTAGGGTGTACGCTTTTACCTACGAGCTCGTCCACGGACGGCGGCTCGGACACGCAAAGCGAAGAAATGAGCTCGGAAGAAACTTCGGACGAAACTTCTGACGAAACTTCGGACGAAACTTCGGATGAAACTTCGGACGAAACGTCGGACGACAGCTCTTCGGAAAAAGAAGCGGAAAAGGATCCGTACGTCGGGGATATTTACTAAGGGGGAGAAGAAAATGAAGAAAAAGACAAGAAACAATCTCTTACTTTCGTTGGCAATGGCGGGCGTAATGCTCGGCACGGGCGGCGCGTTGGCGCTTGGCTCCATGACGGCGGAAGCCGCAACGGCTACGGCGGATAAGGGCACGATCGACGTATATCTTATCGGCGGTCAGTCCAACTCGGTAGGTTACGGTCAAGATACGGGCGGTAAGCTCGCAGCACAGGACAGTCGCTTCAAGAACGGCTTTGATAACGTGCTGTACTACGGCGCGCAGGAACGCTGGGACAATGCTGTATTGAACAATGAGTTCCAAGAAGTGAAAATCGGTTGTGGCGTAAACAGCGACCGTGCAGGCGCGGAAATCGGTATTGCGTCCGTGCTTGGCGATACGAACACCATGAACGCAGTCATCAAATGCGCATGGGGTGCAACGCACATTTATCCCGACTCCGTTTACGACATTTCCAGAGCGCAGGGTACGTGGACTTCTCCTTCCTATCTTGCGGAAAACAACGTCGATACTTCGGCAAACCCCTTGATCGGCAGAATGTACAATTGGTTTGTGCAGACGGTAACGGACGGTATTGAATTGCTTGTAGAAGACGGCTACACGCCCGTAATCAAGGGTA
>JAZQLT010000102.1:0-3155 GCA_045542815.1 Candidatus Scatosoma sp.
TGTGAATGTTGTCTTCCTAAGACCGCTTGGCCTCCGACTTGGGCGGGGGTATGATTGCCGTGCCCCTGCTTGCAAGAACGGGGCTCAACGAAAAGCAGGCGCACGCTACGGCAATTTTGGTGATTTTGCCCGTGTCTTTGCTCTCCTTTCTCTTTTACGTGTGGCGGGGATTTTACGACCCGTCCGTACTCATTCCAACGGCAATCGGGGTTACGGCGGGCGGTTTTTTGGGCGCGAAGCTCTTGGGAAAAATGCCCGTGAAAACGGTCAATCTCGTTTTCGCCGCCCTGCAAGCGGCGGCGGGGGCGTTTTTGTTTTTTGGTTAAGTTTTTCGCTTTGCGAAAAGTTAAGTTTATCTTTGATAAGTGAAGTTGCGACTTTGTCGCAGTGAAGTTTTCACTTCGTGAAAGTTGTGGCTGTTATTTATATTCCCATAACTTGCCCCAAAGGGGCAAACTTCACTTTTCGCCATAGGCGAAAAACTTAACTTGCATCAGCAAACTTAACTTTGCCCGCAGGGAAAAACTTCACTTGCTACATATGGTATTTTATCTCTATCTTTTATTAGGTTTTCTCGGCGGGATTCCCGCGGGTATGGGCATGGGCGGCGGCACGGTAACCATACCCCTGCTCGTGCTTATCGGCGGCGCGGAACAAAAAATCGCCCAGTGCGCCAACCTGTTTTCCTTTCTGCCCATGAGCGTTTTCGCGCTCAAAACCCACGCGGATAACGGGCTCTTGCAAACGCGGGGGATTTTATGGGTGATCCTGCCTGCGCTCGCGCTTTCCGCGCTCGGCGCGTACGCCGCGTCGATCCTGCCTTCCGAAGCGTTGAGAAAGGCGTTCGGCGCGTTTTTGATCGGTCTGTCTTTCGTTGGATTTTATAGGGCATTGCAAAAGAAAAACGGTTGACAAGCAGGGCAGGGTGTGGTACAATACAGCCGTTATGAAAAAATACAAGTATATTTTATTCGATTTAGACGGCACGCTGATCTACTCCCACCCCGGGATTTACGATTGCTTTCATCATGCGTTAAAGGAGATCGGTTGGAGTGCGCCGACCCCCGAACAGCTCAGGCTTTGTATCGGCCCCAGCCTGATGTATTCCTTCCAAAACTATTACGGCATGGACGAAGCCACGGCTTGGAAAGCCACCCAAATCTACCGCGAAGAATACGGCAGGACGGGGGTATGGCAAAACGAGCCCATCGAAGGCGCGTTAGAGCTTTTGCGGGATTTAAAGAGCGCGGGCTACGGCTTGGCAATGGCGACTTCCAAGCCAGAAAAGTACGCCAAGCAAATTTCCGAGCGGTTTGGGTTTTCCGAATATTTCTCCGCGCAGACGGGCTGCGGGTTCGACGGGAGCTTCCCCACCAAAGCGTCCGTAATCGAAGAAACGATGAGAAGGGCGGGCGCGAACGCGGAAGACTGCCTTATGGTGGGCGATCGGAAACACGACGCGGAAGGCGCCAAGGAAATGGGCGTGGACTGCGCTTTGCTGAAAATCGGCTATGCGGAGAGCGCGGACGAGTACGAACGCGCAAACCCCGACTATATCTTTGAAAACTTTGCGCAATTAAAAAATTTCTTAATAAAATAGCAAAAAAAGAACGGCGTGCGCCGTTCTTTTTTTGCCGTTGATACGTTTATTTTTCTTCGGGCGTTTCGGAAAGTCCCACGACGCTGTCCACGGGCAGCGCAAAGGCAATCCCTTGTCCCGCGGAGTCCAGCCCCGCTTCTTTATAGATCGCGTGTAAAATGTCGTCCTTAAGGTGGGACGGCACGAGAATCATAACGATTTCCTTTTCGGGCTGAATGGTAATCCCGAAGAAGGTTTCCGCATCCTTATTCGCCGTACCGCGGGCGTTGATGACCGTACCGCCGCGCGCGCCGAGCTTTTTCGCCGCGTCCATTACCGTTTCGCTGTAACCGCTGTTTACGATACAAAATATCGCTTCGTGATTATATTCCATGTCCGTATTCTCCTTACATTCTGTTATTGCTTAAAAAGCGGTAAATGGTTACGCCGATGACGCTTGTCAAAGGTACGGTGAAGGCAATCCCCTTGCCGTTTTTGAGCGCGTGGAATTTCTCTTCCAAGCCCTGCATCACCGCGGGGGCGAGATCTTCCCGCACCACGCTAAAGAGCACGCTCTTGTCCGAATCTTCCAAGCCCAGCAGATACAAAGTGTCCGATTTTGCCGTACCGCTCGCCGTTACCGCCGTTTGGAAGTTCACGCCCTGCGAAGTGAGATAATCGATATAAAACTCCGTTTTTCTGCGGGGCACGACGGTGATTAAGAGCTTCAATTTTCTAAATCCCGCCGTATCGGGCGCGGGTTTATTTTCGGGCTCCGTATCTTTATTTTTTCGAATTTTTTTAAATAAACGCATACCTGCCCCCTACATAAAACGAATAACCTGTTCGTCGTCCGCGTCGAGAATGCGCTTCATGGCAACGCGTTCTTTGAAATGCTTGGTTGCGACCGATTTAAAACCGAGCGCCTGAATGGTGATGAGCGGGGTCATGGCGACCATTGCCACCAATCCGAACGCGTCGGAGAGTACCTGCGCTTCGCCCTGCAACACGGCGCAAACGCCGATGACGAAGGGCAGAATAAAGGTAGAAGTTAAGGGCCCGCTGGCGACTCCGCCCGAGTCGAACGCGATCGCGGTATAGAGCTTGGGCACGAAGAAGGACAGCCCCAGCGAAAGGAAATACCCCGGTATCATATAATAAAGGATACTGAAATCGAAGATTATACGAAGGACGGAAAGGGCGATAGACAGCCCCACGCCTACGGAGAGCGCAACGAGCATGGATTTTTTGCTGACGGCACCGTTCGTTACCGTTTCCACCTGCCGTTTTAAGACGTGGATAGCAGGCTCGGCAAGCACCACCGCAAAGCCCAGCACGAAAGCAATCGCCACCAACAAAACGGGGTTGCCTTCCGCAAGCTGTGTACCCAATTTATACCCGATCGGCATAAAGCCTACGGTAACTGCCGAAAGGAAAATCACCAACCCGAAAAAGGCGTAGAAAATACCCACGACGATTTGTAATATACGCTTTTTAGGGAGTTTTATAAACAGCGCCTGTAAGATAAAGAAACAGAGTACGATAGGGAGCAAAGCTACGCTCACTTCGTACATGG
>JAZQLT010000103.1:0-2344 GCA_045542815.1 Candidatus Scatosoma sp.
ATGATTAAATCGATCGCCTTGCAGTGATCTTCCACGTATAACCAATCGCGCACGTTCAAGCCTTCGCCGTAAACGGGAAGCTTTTTATCCGCAAGCGCATTGGCAATCATGAGCGGAATGAGTTTTTCGGGGAACTGATAAGGCCCGTAATTGTTAGAACAGCGGCTGATCGTCGTCGGCAGCCCAAACGTTCTGTGGTAAGCGTTGACCAAAAGATCCGCCCCCGCTTTGGAAGATGAATACGGGGAGCTGGTCTTCAACGGAGTTTCCTCGGTGAAAAGGAGATCGGGTCTATCTAAAGGCAAATCCCCGTAAACTTCGTCGGTAGATACCTGATGATATCTTTTTACGTTGTATTTGAGCGCCGCGTCCATCAAAGTCTGCGTCCCGATAATGTTGGTTTGCAAGAAGATACCGGGATTTTCAATCGAACGGTCCACGTGGCTTTCCGCCGCAAAATTAACGACGATATCCGGGCGTTCTTCTTCAAAAATCTTAAACACCGCTTCACGGTCGCAAATATCAATTTTCTCAAAGCGGAAATTAGGGTTTTTCAACGCTTTTTCGAGAGTTTCCAGATTGCCCGCATACGTCAAGCTATCGATACAGATAATTCTGTCTTCGGGATGTTGTTCAAGCTCTAAATAAACAAAATTCGCACCGATAAATCCTGCGCCGCCCGTTACTAAAATTTTCGACATGCTTAGCCCCTTTTCCTTTAGATTTTAGATTTTGGTTCTTGTTTTTTTAAGGTAGTATAGCGAATCTTACCTTCGGATACTCTTTTAAGATATTGCCCGTACTGATTTTTCTCCAACAATTTTGCTATCTCTAACAGTTGCGATTTGGTAATCCAACCGTTCATGTACGCAATTTCTTCCAAGCAGGCAATTTTCAGACCCTGATGCTCTTCTAAGGACTTTACGTAATTAGACGCGTCGCAAAGGGATTCGTGCGTACCCGTATCCAACCAAGAATAACCGCGCCCGAGCGTAGTAACGTGCACCTTCCCTTCCGCTAAATAAAGGTTGTTTAAGCTGGTAATTTCCAGCTCCCCCCTTTCCGAGGGGACAACCCTTTTCGCCATTTCGCTAACGCCCTTCGGGTAAAAGTACAACCCCGTTACACAATAATTGGATTTTGGATTTTTGGGTTTTTCTTCAATGGAGACTGCGTTGTTTTCTTCATCCAGTTCCACGACGCCAAATCTTTCGGGGTCCTTCACGTAATATCCATAGATCGTGGCGCTGCCCTGCTCTGCTCTTCTTACGGAGTTTTTAAGGTGTGCGGTCAAGCCTGCGCCGTGGAAGATATTATCCCCCAAGATCATTGCGCACGGCTCGTCGCCGATAAATTCTTCCCCGATAAGAAATGCCTGCGCCAACCCGTCAGGAGAAGGCTGAACGGCATACGAAAGCTTGATTCCAAATTTCGAACCGTCGCCAAGCAGATTTTTAAAACGGGGCGTGTCTTCGGGCGTTGAAATAATTAAGATATCCCTAATCTCTGCCAACATCATTGTGGAGAGCGGATAATAAATCATCGGTTTATCGTAGATAGGAAGCAGTTGTTTACTCGTTACCAACGTCAGTGGATACAATCTTGTCCCGCTGCCACCTGCTAAAATTATGCCTTTCATGCTTTCTTCCTCCGTTATTTTGCTCCGTCGCGCTTCAATACGCCGAATATCGTTTTAAAAATAATCTTTATATCCAGCCACACCGAACAATGGTCGATATAATACAGCTCCAATTGCTGCCGTTTGCCGCTTTTATAGGTGCAGTTGCTTCTGCCGTTCGCCGCCCACCAGCCGATCATGCCCGGTTTCATGGAAAGCAGCTTCCCTGCGTCTTCTCCGTAGTTAATCAAGATCTCTTCCGCCATTAACGGTCTTACCCCGATAATGGAAATTCTGCCCACGAAAATATCCCATATTTGGGGAAGCTCGTCTAAAGACGTTTTACGCAAGAAGTTTCCAAGCTTTGTGATGCGCGGGTCGTTATCAATCTTAAATTCGCTCTTGTATTGTTCGAGCTGTTCTTGGGTAAGCATTTGTTCGAGCTGATCCGCGTTGGGTTTCATGCTTCTGAATTTCGTGATAAAAATCTGTTTCCCGTTTTTCCCGATACGCTTATGCTTATAAAACACTTTCCCGCCGTCGCTGCACTTTACGCATAAGGATAAAATCAAAAACACGGGCGAAAGCAAAATCAACGCCAAACCCGAAGCGAAAATATCAAATGCACGCTTAAAAAAAAGATAGCATCCGAATCTAAAGCCCTTCCTTTTGTGCGGCGCATATGCATGTACAGAGTCCATTAAAATTTTTAAATTCGTATCTTCC
>JAZQLT010000104.1:0-2189 GCA_045542815.1 Candidatus Scatosoma sp.
AGTTTTGCCCCTATGGGGCAAAGTTAAGTTTGAGCAAAGTTCAAGTTAAGTTTTTCGCCTATGGCAAAAAGTGAAGTTTGCCCCTTTGGGGGCAAGTTACGGGAAATATCAATAACAGCCACAACTTTTTGCGTAGCAAAAAACTTCACTGCGACGAAGTCGCAACTTCACTTATGTAATAAACTTCACTTTCATGAAGTGAAAACTTCACCGTTTCCAAACGGGGTTATCTATAAAAACGCAACCTTCAATCCCAAACAAAAAAGAGGTAAAATATGCTTACAATCGACAACGTGTACAGAGCAAGCAACGCCTTGAAGGGTGTTATCCGCAAAACGGGCGTTATCTATGCGCCCAAGCTTTGCAAGGAAGCGCAGCTGTACTTAAAAACGGAAAACTTACAGGTAACCGGCTCGTTCAAGGTGCGCGGCGCGTACTATAAAATGACCCGTCTTTCCAAGGAAGAAAAGGAACGCGGCGTAATTGCCTGCTCGGCGGGCAACCATGCGCAGGGCGTAGCGCTCGCGGCGCAAAAGAACGGGATTAAAGCCGTGATCTGCTTGCCTGACGGCGCACCTATCTCCAAAGTGGAAGCCACGAAAAGCTACGGCGCGGAAGTTTGCCTTGTGGAAGGCGTATATGACGACGCATATAACAAAGCGTTGCAGCTCCGCGATGAAAAGGGCTATACTTTTATTCACCCCTTTAACGACGAAGACGTCATTGCAGGGCAGGGCACGATCGCGTTAGAGCTTATCGAACAACTCCCCGATTTGGACGCAGTCATCGTACCGATCGGCGGGGGCGGGTTGATTTCGGGTATCGCTTATACGATAAAGACGGTCAATCCCCGTGTAAAGGTCTATGGTGTGCAAGCGGCGGGCGCGCCGTCCATGAAAAACTCCGTGGCGCACGGTGAAATGGAAGAATTAAGCTCCGTTTCCACAATCGCAGACGGTATTGCGGTGAAAAAACCGGGGGATCTCACGTACGCGCTTTGCCAAAAATACGTGGACGAGATCGTTACGGTAACGGACGACGAAATTTCCGCGGCAATTCTTGCGCTCATGGAACAGCACAAGCTGGTAACCGAAGGTGCAGGCGCGGTAGCGGTTGCGGCGGCGATGTTTGATAAAGTGGATATCAAGGGCAAAAAAGCGGTTTGCGTGCTGTCGGGCGGAAACATCGACGTAACCATTCTTTCGCGCGTAATCAAGCGCGGCTTGCTCATGTCGGGCAGAAGCTGTCAGCTCATGATCGAGCTTTTGGATAAGCCCGGACAGCTGAAGAACGTATCGAGAATTATTGCGGATTTAGGCGGCAACGTAACGTCCGTTCATCACGAACGTGCCAACGAAGGTTCGGACGTCAACGGTTGTTACCTGCGCATTATTTTGGAAACGAGAAATTTTGACCATCTTCGGGAAATCAAGAAAGCGCTCACCGACTTCGGCTTTAAGCTGTTAGACTAGGGTCCTTGCCTTCCCCTTGAGGGGAAGGTGTCGCATAAGCGACGGATGAGGTGAAGGTTTCACGGCGAAGCAACTGTAAAACCTGCAAAAGACGCTAATACTGTCCGCAACCGCAGTTTGCCACCTCATCAGGCTCGTACCTCGCCAGCTTCTCCTCAAGGAGAAGCCAAGAATAAAAGGAAAAGGAGAAAAAATCATGGCAGAACTCAAAATTGTATCCACGGACAAAGCCCCTGCGGCAATCGGGCCCTATTCGCAAGCGATCGTGATTGCGGACATGGTATTCACTTCGGGGCAAATTCCTATCAATCCCGCCAGCGGAAACGTGGAAGCGGAAGGGATCGAAGCGCAAGCCGAACAGGTGATGAAAAATCTTGGCGAAGTGTTAAAAGCGGCAGGCAGCGGCTTTGAAAGAGCGGTCAAGACCACTTGCTTTTTAGCAGATATGGGCGATTTTGCGGCGTTCAACGCGGTGTATGCAAAATACTTCACCACCAAACCCGCAAGAAGCTGCGTAGCGGTGAAAACGCTCCCTAAAAACGTACTCGTGGAAGTGGAAGTCATCGCCACGCTGTAAAGCGCCGCCCACCTGTCCTTCTGAGAGCATGGCTCGAAGAATCTCTACAAAATAAGGAGATTCTTCACTTCGTTCAGAATGACAAAAGAAAGCTAAAACGCAAAAATACGCCCCCCGAAGGCATGCCTTCGCGGGGCTAG
>JAZQLT010000105.1:0-5753 GCA_045542815.1 Candidatus Scatosoma sp.
GGCGGAGGAGGTAATAATACGGGATAGACGGGGGGCAGGGTCGCGTTTAAAATCGTGCGCCAGTCGTAGGAGCGGTTGCCGTTGATCCCGTACGCTACGGGCACGACTTCGTTTTTGACATAGCAGACGATCGCGCAAAAGCCTTCGGAAATATCCAAATCGGACAGGATATTAAAAAGGCTCTTCCCGCGCAAGGAAAGCATTTCCGTTTTGCCCTTGCCGTCTGAGAGCAGGCAATAATATTCCCCCGAAACGAGCGGGGCGAAGTTGATGACGGACACTTCCACGGCGAGATTTTTGCCGTACTGTTCGATTTTGACAAGCCCCGAAAGCGTTTTTCCGTCTCCCGAAAAGCCTTGGCGGATCTGCCGTAAGATACACATTTTTTTCAGATAATTCATACCGATCACCTTCAAATAGTATTCTAACAACAGTATATACGCTCACAAAAGTAAAAAACGGGCGAAAAACCGCTTTTTTTGGGGAGAATGGGAGAAAATTTCATGCAAAA
Organism: Candidatus Scatosoma sp.; assembly: GCA_045542815.1. Classification (GTDB taxonomy): domain Bacteria; phylum Bacillota; class Clostridia; order Christensenellales; family Borkfalkiaceae; genus Scatosoma. The sequence goes on from JAZQLT010000105.1 coordinate 512, forward strand.
AATATAAAAAAAGTATTGACCCATGTCCGTTTTTCGCGTATAATGGAGCTATGATAAAATTTACGAAAAAAGCGAGCGTATATTGGCTGCGCATTCTTTTGACCTTGCTTAGCGTAGGCGTGCTGGGATTTATATTCTCCAATTCCCTGCGAACGGGGGAAGAATCGTCGGCGCAAAGCGGCAAGGTGATGGAGCTGGTACAATCGGTAGCGCTGCTCGTTGCGCCGAACTCACAGGTCGCGACGGCAACGGGGGAAGCGTACGAAAGACTGCACGCGCTCGTGCGCGTAGCGGCGCATTTTAGCGAGTTTGCCCTGCTCGGCGCGGTCATGGTATGGTGCTTTTACTCCTATACGGGGAAAAAGCGGCACTTTTTTATCCCCATTATCGGGGCGGCGATCGCGGCGGTGGCGGACGAGTGTTTACAGCTCTTTACCTATGGCAGGGGCGCGGAGATAGCGGACGTTCTCGTAGATATCGGCGGCGGGCTCGCGGGCGTGATATTCGCTTTGTGCATTCTCACCGTCGTGGAAATTTGTATTCGAAAAAGGATAGGAGATAGATATGGCACAGGAAAGCCTTGAAATCGCATTGATTAAGTACAACAAAAAAACCTGGTGCAAGAGCGCGTTTTTGGGATTTTTTATAGGGCTGGCGGTGATCGTGCCGGGGATCAGCGGTTCGACCGTGGCGATTATCTTTAAGCTCTACGATCAATTCTTGTACGCCGTGGGTAACCTGTTTAAGAAATTCAAACAGTGTTTTGCCTTTTTGCTCCCCATAGCGGTGGGGCTTGCGGTGGGGTTCTTGCTCGGACTTTTCGGAGTAAAAAAACTGCTCGAAATCAATATGTTCGCGGTGGTTTGCCTATTTGCGGGGCTCATGAGCGGGGCGTTCCCCGCCGTGAAGGACGAGATCAAGGGCGCGACCCCGAGCGCAAAGCGGTGGGTGCTTTTCGCACTCGGCGTGCTGATCCCCGTGGCAATCGGCTGCGTGTCGGCTTGGCTGTCGGCGGGCGGAGAAGCTGTCGCGAGCGATCGGTTTGCGGAAGTTAGCGTATGGCAAGTGCTGTTGGCACTTGTGATCGGGTTTGTGGTCGGCGTTACCCAGATCGTGCCCGGACTTAGCGCGAGCGCGTTTTTGATGACGGTCGGTTGGTATCACGGCTTGATGGAGAGCGTCAGCCTTACCTATTGGCAGAGCAATCCCGCGGTTTTACTCGTTTACGGCGGTTTGGGAATTGGGTTCGTGGGGGGCTTGCTTGCCTTTTCCAAGCTGCTTACCTTCGTGTTCGCCAAAGCGCGCCACACGGCATACTTTTTGATTGTCGGGCTGTCCTTGGGCTCTATTTTGTCCATGTTCTGCAACGGGGATATTATGTCGGTATATCTTGCGTGGGCGAGCGCGGGCGTGCCCGTTTGGGATATCGTGCTGGGGGTTTGTCTGTTTGCGATTGGAGCCGTCGGGGCGTACATGCTCGTGCGGTATCAGCGCAAAAAAGACGCGGAAAGCGCGGAAGAAAAATAAGAATAAGGCGTACAGGTATGCGTTGAAACGCTCTGTACGCTTTTTGAAAGGATAGTTTGGGTTTGGAATTTTTGAAGCTTCTCAAAACTAAGATACGGGAATATTCCGCTTCGCACGGGTATGTCTGCGACGGCTGCGGCAGAGAAATTTTCGATTATCCCGTCCACCGTCTTTGCGAGCGCTGTGAAAGCGCTATGCGAAAAAACGATGAAAAAACCTGCGAAAAGTGCGGGCGGCAAACGCTTGCGGAAGGGGTTTGCTTGACCTGTAAAATGCGTCCGCCGAGTTTCACACGCGGATTTTCGCCCTTCGTTTACCGCGGAAAATCGGCGGGGCTTATCAACCGTGTAAAAAACGGCGAGCCCACGCTTGCGTTGTATTTCGGCGAGAAGATGGCGGAGCACTTTCTCTCGGCTGGCGCGGAGAACGCGGACGGGCCCTTTCTCGTAATACCCGTACCGTTGACGGAAAAAAGAGTTCGCGAGCGCGGGTATAACCAAGCGGAAGAGCTGGCAAACTCGCTTTGCCGAGCGCTTGGGGAAAAGGGGGTAGAAGCAGAGCTTCGCAGCGATATTTTAGAGAAGACGCGGGAGACGGGTCAGCAAAAGCACGGCACCTACGCCGAGCGCATGGAAAACGCGGCGGGCGCGTACCACGTACATGATCGCAAGGCGTGTCGCGGGCGAACGGTGCTGCTCGTGGACGATATCTTGACTACGGGCGCAACGGGTAGTGAGTGCGCGAAGCGGCTGCTCTCCGCGGGCGCGGAGAGAGTATATTTTTTGACCGCTACCGCTTTACCCGAAAGGAAATAGGGAGAAAGCTCTGTTGAAAAGGTGATGTTCTTAGCGGAGAATTTGAACAACACCGTTAAGTGCGAGCATCGCATTTGACTGGTCAAATGCATTATAAGCTAAGCTCAAACCCATATAATAAGCAAAAGGAGAGAAGAAATCGGTTAAAACCGAAAGGTTCTCTCTTTTTCTGTTAGTTTAAGTTTAGAGTTATGAGGCTTGCTTTGCACGCCGTTATGAATTTGCTACGCAAATGTTATGATATGATTGCCCATCTAACTCCAAACTTGGGTGTTGCCCAATCATAACTATGCGAAGCATATCATAACTCATAACTTGCCCGCAAGGGCAATCATAGTTTAGCGTGATTTGTCCGTTAAGGACATCACGCTAACACGGAGCTTTTTTTTGTTTACAAAAATCTTCTCGCTTCGATAAAGAATTTCCAACGCTTTGCGCTGATTTGTTCGATACGCGCGTAATCGGACGAAGTGTGGAGAATGTAATTATTTCCAAGATACAGCGCCACGTGTCCAACGCGCTCTATGCCTGTGTTGTACTGCCTTTGTTCGTTGGTGAAGAACAGACAGTCCCCGCGCTGTAAATCGCCCGACTTGACGGCTTTGCCCTGCTTGATCTGCGTGCGGGTATTCACGTCCAGAATTTTCCCCGCGCCCTTGTAAAAGACATACTGTATCAAGGACGAGCAATCGAATTTCTGCGCGGTGAAACCCGAAAGCAATTTTCCCTTGCCGTCGTGCAGGCGCACCGCGCCGTACACGTAGGGTACGCCGATGAGTTTATAGCCTTCTGCGATCACGTTTTCCACTTCTTCGTTTTGCGTTTTTTCAAGAGTCAAAACGGAAGCGTAAGAAGCGGAAATATAGGCGGTTTGGTTGCGGTAATAAGTCTTATACCAGCTACCCGTTTGCCCGATGATTGCGTACATAGTACCCTTCTCCGCGCTGCCGAGCACGGCGTAGCCCGGGCCCGCACCCGAACGGATATTTACGCTCGAAGCGGTGCTTTTTATGTACTTGGCTTTTTCAACGACGGGCGTGGAAACGGGCGGAGCAGGGGGCGTTTCTTCGGCGGGCGGAGCCGTTTCCGAGCTTGGGGGTGTTTCTTCGGGCACGGTTTCGTCCGAGCCGCTATCAAGCTCGCCGCTTTCTTCCGTCGAATTGGAGGGCGGGACAGGGGAAAAGGCTTCTTCTTCCGCGCAAGCGACCGTTGCCGTAAGAAAGGAAAGGGAGAGTAAAAAAGATACCAAAACTTTTGCTTTTTTCATAGTATTGACCTCACAAAATGGCTACTTTACCCCGCGCCTTGGAAAGAGATGTAAAAGGGGTTATCGAAAATGGCGCAGGGCAAAGCGCATGGGAATATTTTATCCGCGGGAGCTTGCCTTGTCAATAGGAGAAAAAAGGGAATACAGGAAAAAATGGGCAGGGCAGGTATTTGTTGAGTGAAAAAACACGCTGAAAAGCGCCGATATCCGTAATTTGGAAAAGATTTGTCGCAATGCTTGCGATTTTTGTTCGTGTGTGGTATAATAGTCGTGAAAAATAACGGCGGTGTTTAGAAAATGAAATTTTTAACGGACATGCACACGCATACGGCGTTCTCGCCCGACGCGAAGGACCAAGCAAAGGATATGCTCCGCGCGGCGCAGGAAAAGGGCTTGGCGTTTTACGGGGTGAGCGACCATTTTGATTACGATTACGACCTTCTCAAAATGCCTAAGGAAGAAGCTCTGCGCTTTTTAAGCGTAGATGCGGAAGAGTATTTTCATGCGCTTCGGCATTTACAGGAAGATTACGAAGGTGTGATGAACGTTGCGGTCGGTATGGAGTTAGGATACTCCGATAAGCAGGACGTGCAGGGCAGGTATGCGGCGATTTGCGAAAAGTACCGCCCCGACTTCGTGATTAACAGCGTGCACGGGGGCGAAGGTTTGGACTTTGCATTTCAAAGTTTTGACGGCGACAAGGAAAGGGTGTATAAGGAATATCTCGCGCTCGTTCGGCAGAGTTTAGACGCGCCGTATCCCTATGACGTCGTAGGGCATCTGGGATATATCGCGCGCTACGTTCCCTTTGAAGATAAACGCTTTACCTTGGAAGAATTTGGCGAAGAGCTGGACGGCATTTTGCTTGCGATTATTCAAAAAGATAAAATTTTGGAAGTGAACACGGCAAGCAAGGGCTTAGAAAACAGCACTCTGCCCGACAGGGAAATTTTAAAACGGTATTTTGAGCTTGGCGGAAGAAAAGTATCTTACGGCTCGGACGCGCACGAGACCGCCCGTATTGCCGACAAGCGCGAAGAGACGGTGAATATGCTTAAGGAAATAGGGTTTACCTATCTCACCGTACCCTTTAAAGGAGAACATTTGAAGGTGGAATTATAATGTCGGAACTGGATTTATTACGATTGTTACAAGCCTACGGCGAAGAGACGGAGCTGGGGGACTTTTCTCCTGAAGAGCTCCAAGCGCTTTTGGAAGAAATGCGCTTAAACGGAGAGCCTATGCCGCTCACTCCGCAAGCTTTTAAAGAACGCTATTTCGCGTACTACGACGATGTGAAGGATAAGTCTCTCAAAAACCAGGACTGGTGATAAAACGGCGGATTTGCTTCGCATTTCTTCGTTGCGGCTCAGTTACATACTCTCGGTATGCGCCTTCGCCGCGCCTTGAACTGCTCGCAACTTCGCCGTTTTACGGCTACGTACTGAATCGAAGCGGTTTCACGGCGAAGCAACCTACAAACACGAGCGCAAAGACACTAAAACTTGCCCGCGGGTGCCACCCGCTGCTCGCAACTCCGCCGTTTTAACAAAGCAGGTGCTTCGCATTTCAGCGTTGCGGCTCAGTTACATACTCTCGGTATGCGCCTTCGCCGCGCCTTGAACTGCTCGAA
>JAZQLT010000106.1:0-5163 GCA_045542815.1 Candidatus Scatosoma sp.
TCTGTTCTGCCATTTCTTCCTCTACCGTTCGATATTTTGGCAAACTTTCCCCTTTTTAGGATGATTTTTCGCCATAATATGCCATTTTATCCTTATTCTAACATATTTTTTTTATTTTTTCAAACGTTTGAACGCAAAAAGTTTTCCCTTTGCGGGAATTTTCTATTCTTCTACGACCGCAAGCTCGTTCAAGGCACGGGTGAACGCGATATATTTCTCGCTTTCCGACATACCCTTGGTTACCACGGCAACGGAAGTGAACTCCAAGCCCTTGCTCTCGTAAACGGTCATAAAATTGATTTTCGAGCGGGAAACCTTGCCCCTTGCGCGCATATCGTTGTAGGACTTGCGAAGGTAATTTTCCCGTTCCGATTCCGCACAAATCACCGCTTTTAATCCCTTTTTCTCCTTAAAGAAACCGCTGATACCGCGTGCGTTTAGGGAAACGACCTTCGGGCCGTCGTAGCCTATCGACTGCATATTCAGCCCCAAGGTTTGCGCCACGAAAGACACGATTTGGTTGGTGTTTCGGTAGTTTTGGTTCAGCTCGTACACTGCAAAATCGGGAAATGCGGTTTTCCAGTCCTTTACCCCGCGCCAAGGCGTTACGTTTTGCGCCACGTCGCCGAAGATATTAAAGGACGCTTTTTTATCGATTTTTCGAATTAAATCGTACTCGCAAGGAGAGATGTCCTGCCCTTCGTCCACAAAAACGTAGGAATACACGGGCGAAAGCCGATCGCTGAGCCCCGCACAGATCGTGCAAAGCGCATAGGCGTCCGAGCGGTACATTTTTTTAGAGGTCATGCCGTATTGAAGCTTATATTTTTTCACCGTTTCTCGGTAGAAATACCGCACGATATCGACAAAGCCGTTCCCGCTCCCGATTTCGGTGAAATTCTTTTCCCCGCGAAGATAGGTGAAAAATTCGGCAAACGCCGTATTGCTTTCCCCGATGATACGCACTTTTTCCGCCGTTTTATCGATTTCCTGTAAAATTTCCTTTCTGCGGGCGATACGGTCGGCATACAGATAGGTTTCCACGCCCCCGATCCTTTGTTTAAACCGCATAAGATCGGCGATTTCCTTTTCAATAGATATGCGAAGCTCGGCAAGCGATTGCTCGGCTTCCGCGATAATCCTGTCCGTATTGCGTACCGCAAAATTCGCACTCTTGTAAAAGGACAAAAGCTGACGGTAGAAATATTCGGGCGAGCGCGCGTTTTCGCTTTTGAGCGTTCCGCCGAAAAAGTCTTCGATATCCAATATACAGTTCATGAGCTCGCGGAAGGGCTTTGTATAATACAGCCCCCCTTCCTTGCGCTCCTTGATCTCTCCGAGCACGCTTCTGCGCACGCGCATAGACGCGTTCTTAATTCCTTCGTAGGCGGAGAGCTGCTTTTTGTTCTCGCGCAGGATCTCTTCGATAAAATCCTTACACTCGTCGCCCGTGAACAAACCGTACAGGCTGTCGAACACCTTATCCTGTTTCTTCTTGATATCCTTTGCGAACTGCGGAGAATACAGGTAGGCAAGATAGTCTTTATCTTCCGTCTGCGCGGGATCGATTTTATCCGCGATGTCCACCTTTTCATTTTTGAGCACCTGCAAGAAATACTCGTAGGCGGTGGTCGTTTTTACCCGTTCCAGCTCCAAAATCTGCGCCAGCTCGTCAATGAAGGCGTTGAAGGAATTGCTGGGCGTGATGATGAGCACGTCGCGGGGCTTAATCTCTTCGTTATTGTACATTAGATAACTCAAACGGTGGAGCATAACCATCGTTTTCCCGCTCCCCGCGCAGCCTTGGAGCACGAAATTCCCCTTTTCGGGGCGGGTAATCATCTCGTACTGCTTTTCTGCAATCGTTTCGATGATATCCTTTACGGAAGATTCTTCCTTGCGGTTTTTGATGATCTCCCGAAGGTAGGGATCAAGTACGTTCTCTTCGTCCCGATCCGCGATTTCTTCCGCGGAAAGATAGTCCCGCAAGGATAAATACTCGTTTTTAAAATCCAGCACTTTTCCGCTCTTGGTGCGGATTGCTCTGCGGAGAACGGTTTTATACTCGTACTCGTTAAAGGTAAACGAGGAACAGCTTTTTTGATAATAACGGCGGGCAACGGGGGTACGCCAGTCCAAAATCTCCAAGCGGATATCCCCCTTTTTGCCGATATAATAGCTGTTGTAGCCTTCCTTGTTATCCACCAAATCCATGCGGGCAAAGTACGGCTCGTCAAAGAAAGGACGGTAGCTTTCCGTCTTTTCTTGCTCCTTTTCAATCTCCGCAAGCAGGTTTTTGATCTTGCGGTAGGTATCCGCATTGTCCCTTTCTTCCCTTTCCAAACGCGCGATCTCCGCTTTTGCTTCGCGAATAGCGTTTTTATGCGGACGGATACGGACAATGCGCAGCATTTGCATCACCGCTTCCATATGCTCGTCTTCGTACGCGCGTTGCTTATCTTCGTCAAGCAAGGATAAGAACCAGTCGTGATCCCCCGCTTTTTTCGGGTCGATCAGCGCCATCAATTTTTCATAAGAGATTTTTTCGGACATACGCTATCTCCAACTGTACTTATTTTCAATAATAGCATATTTATTTGAAGAAAGTAAAGGATTTGAACGAAAGTTTTTCGAAGAAAAATTTTTAGCGCTTTTTCGACAAAAAGAAAAGCCCGCGATCTCTCGCGGGCATCAAGAAAGCTGATTTTACATTTTGTCGGGGATACCGATACCCAGAAGCGCAAAGGCGTTTTTCAGAGCCTGCAAGGTGGCGTTCGTCAGCGCTAAGCGGAAATTCTTGCTTTTTTCGTCTTCCGCTGCAAGGATTTTACAATCGAAATAGAATTTGTTAAACTTCTGCGCTACGTCCACCGCAAAACGCGCGATGAGCGAAGGTTCGTACTTTTCCGCGGCGTTTTGTACCGTTTCGGGCAGGGTTGCGAGCGCTTTCACAAGCTCGATTTCCTGCGGGCAAAGCTCGGGAATTTCAAAGCTTTCGGGAACACCGCCCTTTTGGATTACAGAATTTGCTCTCGCGCAGGTGTATTGCACGTAAACGCTCGTTTCGCCGTCGAAATTGAGCACTTTATCGTAGGAGAACACGATATCCTTGATTTTATTATTATACAGCGCGCCGAAAATGACTGCGCCGACGCCCACTTTCTTGGCTACTTCTTCCTTGTCTTCCAAGTTGGGGTTTTTATCGTCGATAATCTTATATGCTTTTTCGATGCATTTGTTGATCACGTCTTCCAAGAACACCACGTTCCCTTTACGCGTGGACATCGTGCCTTCTTCCAAGGAAACCATGCCGTACGCCACGTGCACGAGATCTTTCGCCCAGTCCTTACCCAGCATATCCAGCACTTTAAAGAATTGCTTAAAGTGTAAATTCTGCTGATAGGCTACGACGTACAGGCATTTATAGAAATCGTAGGTAGTCTTTCTGTACATAGCAGCCGCCATATCGCGGGTTGCGTACAAAGACGAGCCGTCCGATTTTAAAATAATGCAAGGGGGCATATTGTATGCTTCCAAATCGACTACTTGCGCCCCGCGGCTTTCTACAAGCAAACCCTTTTCTTTCAGCTCGTCCACTACGGGCTGCATTTTATCCGAATAAAAGCTTTCGCCCGCATAGGAATCGAAATGAATATCCAGCATATCGTAGATCTTCTGCACGTCTTTGAGCGTCAGCTCTTTAAACCAATGGAAGAGCGCAAGACATTCTTCGTCGCCCTGCTCGATCTTCTTAAAATACGCGCGCGCTTCGTCGTCGTATTCGGGGTGCTCTTCCGCTTCTTGGTGGAATTTCACGTACAGCTCGTTCAGTGCACGGATACCCCCTTTTTCAATCGTTTGCTTATCACCCCAACGCTTGTACGCCGAGATCAGCTTCCCAAACTGCGTGCCGTAATCCCCCAAGTGGTTGATCCCCACCGCTTTATAGCCAAGGAAATTGAAAATACGGTACAGCGCACCGCCGAGCACCGTGGTGGATAAATGCCCGATATGGAAAGGCTTTGCGATATTGATAGACGAATAATCGATACAAACCGTCTTGCCCGCGCCTTCGTCCGACGCACCGTACTTCTCTTTTTCGCCAAGTATTTTGTCAAGCGTAGCACGCACAAAATCCGTCTTATTGATAGTAAAATTCAAATATCCGTTGACTGCGGACACTTCTTTGAGTACTCTGTCTGACATAATTGCTTCGTCAGACATAATACTTTGCTTTAATTGCTCTGCAATCATGACGGGACTCTTTCTCATGAGCTTTGCGAGCTTGAAGCAGGGCAAAGCGTAATCCCCCATCTCCAAATTAGGCGGGAGCGCAATCATTTCGTAGAGTTCTTCCGCCGTAACGCCTTCGATATTGAGTTTTTCCGCGATATATTTCTTGTAATCCATTGTAACACCTGTATTTTTCGTTATCCCTATTACTATAACATATTTTTTTTATTTGGGCAAGTATTTTTTCAAATCGGGCGCGTTTAATTTGCCAAAATTTAAATTTTATATTATAATAGAGCAGAAAATTGATTTAAAGGAACTGTATGGACTTATGAAACTCGGTGTTGTGGGACTTCCCAACGTAGGCAAATCCACTCTTTTTAACGCAATTACGCACGCAGGCGCGGAATGCGCAAACTATCCTTTCTGCACCATTGAACCCAACGTCGGCGTCGTTGCTGTACCCGACGAACGTTTAGATAAGCTCGCGGCGCTTTATTCGAGCAAAAAGGTAACCCCTGCCGTGATTGAATTCGTGGATATCGCAGGGCTGGTAAAAGGCGCTTCGCGCGGAGAAGGCTTGGGAAACAAATTCCTTTCCCATATCCGTGAAGTCGATGCAATCGTGCACGTGGTACGTTGCTTTGAAGACGCAAATATCACGCACGTTGATAATAAAATCGACCCCGTGGACGATATCGAAACGATCAATCTCGAACTCGTTATGTCGGATATGGAAGCAGTGCAAAACCGTATGAATAAGGTTAAGGTACAAGCTCGCGGCGGCGCCGATAAAAAAGCTGCAGAAGAATACGCATTTTTGGAAAGATTATACGCTTTCTTAGAAAACGAAAAGCCTGCGCGTAACTTCCCTATGAGCGAAGAAGAAACCGAGTTTATGAAAAATTGTTTTCTTCTCACCGTTAAACC
>JAZQLT010000107.1:0-8111 GCA_045542815.1 Candidatus Scatosoma sp.
CCCGCCGAACGGGTTGTCGAGCCTGCGTCTATGAGCACTTCCGTATCTCCCGTCTTGATAAGCGTACAATCCCCGTCCGTCGCGTTTCCAAGCTGTAAAAAGTGAATACTCAGCGCGCCCGAAACAATCTCTTCCGCCGTACTGCTTTCCTCTTCTAAGCTTTCGCTGCTGTCCACGATATCCGAGCCGGAATCGTTTGAACTCGTACCTGCCCCGCTTGTTTGCGGTAAAAAGGAGCAAGCGGTGATACCGATACTCAAGACAAGCGATAGGGAAAATGCCGATAATTTCTTTTTCATTATGAACACCGTTTACGGAAAAACTGCCGTCGAAGTATTGCTCCGACGGCAGCCGTTTTTAAACTCTATCTTCCTTTTCCATTACATGGATTCGTGAATGGTTCTGGAAATAACGTCATCCTGCTGTTCCTTCGTCAATTTAATGAAGTTTACCGCATAGCCGGAAACACGAATGGTCAGCTGGGGATATTTTTCGGGATGCGCCTGTGCATCCAAAAGGGTATCACGGTCGAAAACGTTAACGTTGAGGTGGAAACCGCTGTCGCCAACGTAACCGTCTAACATGTTCACCAAATTATCTACTCTGTTCGACATAATTGTATCTCCTTTCTTTATTGTATTCTTTTCGGTGCGCCCGCCGTTACGGGCGCCTACGAAACTCTTTTTGGATTAGTCTTCCTTACCCAAGGACGCGGGCGTGATCGAGAAGGTGTTGGAAATACCGTCTCTCGAATATTCATAAGGAAGCTTTGCAACCGATTCCAACGAAGCCAAAGCGCCGTTGCAATCTCTGCCGTGCATGGGGTTCGCACCGGGCGCAAGGGGCGTACCGCCCTTTCTGCCGTCGGGCGTGTTACCCGTCTTCTTACCGTAAACAACGTTGGACGTGATCGTGAGAATGGACGTGGTGGGAACGCTGTCGCGATAGGTGTAGTGGCTCTTCACTTTCTTCATGAAGGTTTTGAGTACCCATACTGCAAGCTCGTCTGCTCTGTCGTCGTTGTTGCCGTATTTAGGGAAGTCGCCTTCGATACGGAAATCTACCACGATACCGTCTTCGTTGCGGATAGGATATACCTTTGCGTACTTGATTGCGGAAAGCGAGTCAGCCGCACAGGAAAGCCCTGCGATACCCGTTGCAAAGAAGCGGCGTACGTTGGTGTCGTGCAAAGCAAGCTCCAACGCTTCGTAGCTGTACTTATCGTGCATATAGTGGATAAGGTTGAGCGTGTTCACGTACAAGTCCGCAAGCCACGACATCATCGTTTCAAACTTCGTGCAAACTTCGTTGAAGTCCAGCGCGTCGTTGCTCGTGATGGGCACGAATTCGGGGGATACCTGCATAGGTTTGCCCGTTACCTTGTCCTTCATGAGCTCGTCTTTACCGCCGTTGATAGCGTACAGCAAGCACTTCGCAAGGTTTGCTCTCGCGCCGAAGAACTGCATGTCTTTACCTACTCTCATACAGCTTACGCAACATGCGATACAGTAGTCGTCGCCCATTTCCGGTCTCATCAAATCGTCGCTTTCATACTGAATGGACGAAGTGCGAATGGAAATTTCCGCACAGTATCTCTTGAACGCGATAGGCAATCTCTTGGACCAAAGCACCGTAAGGTTAGGTTCGGGTGCGGGGCCAAGGTTGTCAAGCGTGTGCAGGATACGGAACGCCGTCTTGGTAACCAAGGATCTGCCGTCCACACCCATACCGCCGATGGATTCGGTAACCCAAGTGGGGTCGCCCGAGAAAAGTTCGTTGTATTCTTTCGTTCTCATGAACTTCACGATACGAAGCTTCATAACGAAATGATCGATAAATTCCTGTGCCTGTTCTTCGGTGATAAGCCCTTTCTTCAAGTCGCGTTCGATATAGATATCAAGGAAGGTGGTGTTTCTACCGATGGACATTGCCGCGCCGTTCTGATCCTTAACCGCAGCAAGGTAACCAAAGTACAGAGCCTGAATGGCTTGCTGTGCCGTTTCAGCGGGCTTGGAGATATCGCAGCCGTAGATTGCCGCCATCGCTTTGAGCGCTTTGAGCGCTTTCACCTGATCGGCTACTTCTTCGCGGTTTCTAACCTTATCGGGCGTCATGTCGCCGCCCATAGCAAGCTTGTCTTCTTCTTTCTTCTTAATAAGGTAATCCACACCGTAAAGCGCTACGCGGCGATAGTCGCCAACGATACGTCCACGACCGTACGCGTCGGGAAGACCGGTGAGAATGTGCGCCGAACGCGCCGCTCTCATTTCCGGCGTATATACGTCGAACACGCCTTCGTTGTGGGTCTTACGGTATTTCGTAAAGATTTCTTTTACGTCGGGGTCAAGCTCATAGCCGTACATATTCAGCGCGCCTTCGGACATACGAATACCGCCGAAGGGCTGTAAGGAACGCTTGAAAGGTTCGTCCGTCTGCAAGCCTACGATCTTTTCAAGATCTTTATCCAAGTAGCCCGCGCCGTGCGAAGTCAGCGTGGAAACGATCTTCGTGTCCGCGTTGAGTACACCGCCCGCTTCGCGTTCTTTCTTAGAAAGATCGCATACGATTTCCCAAAGCTTTTTCGTAGCTTCCGTTGCAGGCGCAAGGAACGTTGCGTCGCCTTCATACGGCGTGTAGTTACGCTGAATGAAATCGCGTACATCTACTTCGTCGTCGCACCATTTACCGGGAACAAATCCTTCCCAACCTTTGTATTGCATCATATCAGTAACTCCTAATAATATATTTTCTCTATCAGTACCCCGTCAAGGGGATTTTTAGCTTAATGGGATTTAATCCTATTTAATTATAGCACTATCTTTTGTGTTTGTCAATAGAATACACAAAAAAATATTTTATTTTTTCGCTCTGCGTTCTTCGATTTTAACGTCCAGCCAAATCTCCAAGATTTCTTCGGGTTGGAAGCCCGAACAGCGGGCAAAAATCTCTCCGTCGTCCATAAGAAGAATGGTGGGTACTTTTTCCACTTCCCACGCTTCCATGAGCGCCATAGTCGTATAGTCCGCTTCTACGTGCACCAAACGGATATCCCCGCGCGCCGTGCAAAGCTCTTTCAAAATAGGCATGAGCGTTAAGCAGTTGGCGCAGGATTCCCCACTGATTTCCACACAGCAAAGACCCTTTAATTTTTCTTTATAATTTTCTGCACTTATCATTATTCTTTTAATATCCTTTTGGCGTTTGCCACCCGCTCTTTGGTGGGCGCTTGCACCCCTTCTAAGGGATATTGCAAGCCCAGTTTTTCATACTTGACCACACCGAGCGTATGGTAGGGCAGCACTTCCACTTTTTCCACCGTTTGGAGAGTATCGAGAAAGGCGCGGGTTCGTTGCAAGCTTTGATCGTCGTCCGTAATTCCCGGCACGAGCACCTGCCGTATCCAGATCTTCTTGCCGTGATCGCTTAAAAACTTCGCAAAGGCGAGCGTGTTTTTATTCGACTGCCCCGTCAGTTTCTTGCAAGCTTCGTCATCGATATGCTTGATATCCAGCAAAAACAAATCGGCAACTTTCAGCAGCTCTTCGTGCTTTTGCACGCTCTTTTCATCGTCGGCGCGGAAGGTAATTCCCGAAGTATCGACGCAGGTGTGAATTCCCTTTTCTTTCAATATCTTAAACAGCTCGATAACAAACTCGATTTGAAGCAAGGGCTCGCCCCCCGTTACGGTTACGCCGCCTTTGTCCCCGAAATAATTTTTATAACGCAAAGCCTTGTCCGCAACGCTCTGCGCGGTATGTTCTTCTCCGCCCGCGCCCCAAGTATCGGGATTGTGGCAGTATTGACAGCGTAAAGGACAGCCCTGTAAGAATACAACGAAACGAATCCCCGGCCCGTCCACCGTGCCGAAGGATTCAAATGAATGAATACGTCCCGTCATAATTCTCTCCTGTATGGTCGCCGTCTCCCACGCTCTCTATTATACCAAACCCTTTCCGCTTTGTCAACACTTCCCCGCGATTTTTTCTATCTTTTTCGTTTTTTCTCCGTAGGAGAAGTTTGCCAGCTTTTAAGACTTGAATACAAAAACCTTTCTGCCCACGTAGTTGAAAACGAGCACGATACAGGTCATGATCGCTTTTGCAAGCCATTCTTTCCAAGGGAGCAAGAACTCCGTTACCCCGAAAAGCGTAATTTCAGGGAAAATTTGCACCAAAAGCACCACGCCAAGCTCCGTAATTCCCAAACCGATCAAACCGATGACGGAAAAGATAAAAAAGGATTTTTTAGAGTGCGCTTCCTGCTCGTCCCTGACGGCACGGAAAACGAACTTCACCGACAGCACCCAGTTAACGGCAAGCCCCGTACAAAAGCCCAACGCCGTGGCGATGATAAGCGAGACGATATCCCACCCGCCGCTGGAAAACAGCCTTGCAGGCAGCAGCCATTGACGGAATAGATAAAATACGGCGTAATCGACGAGCGTCGCCGTTGCTCCGACAATCAAAAAACGAAAAATCTCCCAAAAGAGCTCTTTATTCGTCTGTTTTTTCGTGTCTTTAGTTTCTTCCATTTCTCTCTCCTATCTGCAAACCTATATACAAACGCAGTAGAACAGCGACGAGACAATCAACAGTCCCGCACAGCCGATATACAGCCCTTTGCTCAGCACGGACGCAAATTTCCCTTCGCTAAGCGCGAGCGTTTTTTGCACGTAGCCGACCGTAAGCGCCAAGCCCAAGATAAGCGGCATGATATAGCGAAAATCCATCGTACAGCCGTACGGCATTTTGGTATAAAAATACATTTCCGAAAGCACCTGCGATTGCACGAGCAAAAAGGCAAACAATAATTCCTTGAAAGAGAGGGGCGGATTTTCTTTGAACGCACCGTTCTCTTTTTTACGCTCCCTGCAATAGAAAACTACGCAATACACCAGCGCCGCAAACAGGAACAGGGATACCATGTACGCGATAATTACCGAAACCGTCGCCAAGCCTTCCCCCTGCCAATATTTGAATTCTCCAAAAATAGACGAGCGCAAAGCATACGCAAACAGGTTGTAATTCTTCGAGAACGGACGGCAAAAGAGCGTGCCGATATGCTCGCTTAAATCGAAGGTGAAAATCAGCCGTGAGAACCACGAATGATGCCCTGTATAAAGCTTTTGGTTCAGGTTGTCGAAGACGTACCCAAACGGCTGGTCGAAGCGGATATACGCGTAGATTTGAAACCACAGCCCGATCGGCGCGCACACGCACAAGAACACGCCGTACTGTAACGCTATTTGCCAAAGAGAAAGCGCGCCTTCCTTTTTGCGCAGGGTACAGATAAACTCATAAATGAATATCCCCGCGATCGGGATACAGATGGTCGCGGAAGAAAGCTTTGCCATCATGCCAAGCCCTATCGAAAGCCCGCACAAAAGGATATACACGACAGACTTCCCGCCCTTCCACCAACGCAGCGCGAAATAGAGCGCGGCAATCGCAAGAAGATACGAAATTCCGTCGTTATTCAGCATACCCGCAAACTGAATTTGTCTTGGATAAAAAACAACGAACGCTGCCAAAAACAGGTACAGTTTCCCCGAAAAGCCCAGCTCCTTTAAAATTTTCAGCATAATAACACTGGTAATAAAGGAATAGGTAACCGACAAAATTTGACAGCTTGAATACAGGAAAAATCTTTGCGGGTCAGCTATATACGAAGGCATACTGTACGTATAGTACTCGAAAAAGCCCTCTTTAAACCCTTTCGTCAAGGCATTCATAAAGTGCATAAACCCTGCCTGCACCATAGCGTTCAAGGGCGGATGATAGAATTGATAGGCATTGTTCGTAGGAAGCTTGCCCGTCTCAAAGATCGTCCACGCGTACGCTTCGTGCCCGTCAAAATTCTTCGTATAGGTATCCTGCTGGCGAGTTGCCGCGGAAGTATAGAGCATATATCCCACTCTCAGGATATAACCCACTATAAGGAAGATAATCACGACATGGCGGGCGGTCAAGCGTTTGGTCATACCCATGTACGCAACGAACACCGCGCAACCGGCAATTCCCACCGCCATAAAGGTTTGAGCGGTTACGCCCGGACGGTAAACGCCCGCGTACGGTTTCAAAAGTAAAAACAGGAAAAGAGTGATTAAAAGCACGCCAAGATACAGCCCTGCTTCCTGCAAGCAGCGCCATGCGGCGGGCGATATCCCCTTTCTATGCTTCCTTTCCGTTCGTACTTCTTCGTTCATGTCTTTTACGCCTTATCGTCCGTTTTGGTTTCGTGATAACTCTTTTCGGTGTTCACGCTCCATACGGCGGTCTTGTCCGTACCGCCTTTTATAATCTCCGCACACGCTTCCATAGCAGTCGCCATGGAATGGTCCATATTGTTATAGCGGTGCTGTCCGTTTCTGCCTACGCAGAAGAGATTGTCAAACCCGCTCAAATACTCTTTCACTTGGTCGAATTTAGCGTACGTGCCAAAATACGCAGGGTACGCTTTCTTTACACGGATCAGCGTGGAGTCCAGCACCTTATCGGGAGAGTCGATCACACCCACCTTCACCAGCTCGTCCACGGCATTTTTTATAAAGTCTTCGTCGGGGCTCGTCCACATGGCGTCCCCTTCCGTGCAGAAATATTCCAACCCCACCCACACGTTTTCTTGCGGGTTTTCCACCATATAAGGGGACCAGTTGTTGAAAATCTGAATACGCCCAAGACGCACGTCGCGGTCTTGCACGTAGATCCAGCAATCGGGTACGATATCCCCCAACGTTTTCATCTTCGTCTTATTCTTGACCTTTAAATCGCTAAGGAGCAAGCCCACCGTCATGAAATCGCGGTAGGGAAGGTTGGTGGCGATCTCGTACACTTCTTCCCCCGTCTTATCTTTTCCGAGCGCTTCAATCAAATCCTTGACGGGCATGGACGAAATGCAATAGTCCACGGGGTACGCTTTTTCTTCCCCGTCCGCGTTCAACGCGTACACGGTAGCCACCTTTCCGTCTTTTAACTCGATTTTATGCACGGTTTCGCCAAAGCAGATCTCCCCGCCAAGGCGCACGATCTCGTCCGCCATTTTCTCATACAGCTGTCCGGGGCCCTTCTTGGGATAGATGAACTGTTCAATAAGGCTGGTTTCCACTTCCTTGCCCTTTTTGCGGAAAGGCTTGGTAAGGGCGTTTTTGATCGCCTTGGAAACGGACAGACCCTTTACTCTTTGCGCGCCCCAATCCGCCGCGATATCGCGCGGATGCACGCCCCACAGCTTTTCGGTGTAGTCTTCAAAGAACATGGAATACAAGGGTTTGCCAAAGCGATTGATATAGAAATTTTCCAAATTGCTTTCTTCACGCTTATGCAAACAGCTGCCAAGATACCCAAAGCCCGCCTTCATCGTAGCCCAAAAGCCCATATTGATAAAGGTACGCGCCTTTAAGGAAATGGGATAATCGAAAAATTTGCGGTTGTAGATAATTCTCGAAACGCGATCTCTTACGAGCATGACTTCGTCCGTCTTTTCGGGGTCGGGGCCCCCTTCCTTTAAGGGTTTTTCGCGGTTTAAAAGTGCGTCGTCGAACGCGGGCTCGCCCTGTACGGGGAGCATTTTCGTCCAAAGCGCGGTAACGCGGTCGTCCTTGGAGAAGAAACGGTGTCCGCCGATATCCATGCGGTAGCCTTTATAGGTAGCGGTACGGGAAATACCGCCCACGAAAGACTCCGTTTCCAAAATAATCGGCTTGATATCTTGGGATTTGGTGAGCAGCTCGTACGCCGCCGTAAGTCCCGCGGGGCCTGCCCCGATAATCACCGCAATTTTATCTCTCATTTCTTACTCCTTGTGCGCCAAAAAAGCCACACTATCCTTATTATAAATATTATACTACGAATACCCTGAAAAGTCAATACTTGCGTATAAAATATCCGCCCGCAAGACTGCGGGCGGACAAGTATTCTTTTATCAGAGCGCGGTATCTTCCGTTTCTTCTTCCGTTTCCACGGGAGCAGCTACGGGTGCGGTGTTATAACCGCCGATATACTGCGGAGTGATATTCTTGTAAGCCTTTGTACCCGTACCTGCGGGGATCAGCTTACCGATGATAACGTTTTCTTTCAAGCCGACAAGGTAGTCAAGTCGGAGGCCAAGCGGTC
>JAZQLT010000108.1:0-4077 GCA_045542815.1 Candidatus Scatosoma sp.
AGAAACGGAGAAAAAAGAAGTAGAAACGGAATTTTCCATTCTCTACGAAGACAACCATATCATCGTGGTGCAGAAACCGCAGATGACGGCTTGCTGTCCCGACGAGAGCAAGGACGATAATCTGCTCGATCAGATCAAGCGTTATATCAAGACTGCGTACAATAAGCCCGGCAACGTTTACGTAGGGCTTGTGCACCGTTTGGACAGACCTACGGGCGGGGTGATGGTGTATGCAAAGACGAGCAAGGCGGCGGCAAGGCTCACCGAAGGCTTGCAGACGGGGGATTTTGAGAAAAAATATCTCGCGGTGCTTTGCGGCGCGCCCGATACCGAACGGGGTACGCTTTGCAATTACCTGCGGAAAAATACCGTCAATAACATGGTGTATATCTGTACGCCGAGCGAAGAAGGCGCGAAGTATGCCGAGCTGGATTACCGCGTGGTGGAAGATAAGACGAAGTATTCGCTCGTAGAAGTGCGTTTGCATACGGGCAGAACGCACCAAATCCGCGTGCAGATGGCGGGGATTTCGCATCCCATCTACGGGGATATGCGCTACGGCGGCGCTTTGGCGCAAAAGGGCAAGCTGGCGCTTTGGGCGTACTCGCTGTCTTTCCTGCATCCGATTACCAAGGAAAGACTGAAATTTATCGCATATCCGCCTGAGACGGAGACGCCTTGGAAAGCGTTTGATTTATCGAAAGCGGTAGAAATTAAGTGATTTTTTCACAAAAATTAAAAAACACGGAAAATCCGCTTGAAATGCGATTGACAAAAGACAGTATTCCGTGTAAAATAGAATAGTACGATTATAGTAAAAGGCAAATTTTTGCCAAAAATCACGAGGCAAGTTTCATGAAAAAAATGAACAAAAAACTGACAACTCTTATGCTTGCGGGCGCGCTCTGTGCAGGGGCGGGCTTTGCGCTTGTTAAAAATCCCGTAGCGGTTTCCGCAGACGAACCCGCGGCAAAAACCTACTCGCTTACGAAGGTCTTTAATGCGGCAGACGGCGCGATAATCGGCTCGGAGCAGGTAGGCGGCAAGGAGACGACGGCGTTTACGCTTAAAAACGGGAGCGCAGTGGAATACAACAACGATTTGGCGTACGTTTGGAAAACGTCCGAAACGGAAACGGAATATCTCAACCTTACGTTTGCTTTCAAAGATTTGAACTTCACCAGCATTTCCTTCGTTTTTGAAAACACGCCTGCACAAGCGACGAAAGACGATAAATCGGTGAATACGGTCAAATTTGAATCGAACGGTACGGCTGTAAAGGCGGGCGTTTTGAACGGCGACGAAGAAACGGCGACGATGACCGATATTACGCTTGCGGATAGCTATGTTTTAGAAATCGGCGCGGGTAGCGCGCACGGCGAATACGAAGTAACTATCAACGGCGTTTCCGTAGGTACGATGACGAACGTCGGCGCGAACTATGCGGACTTCGAGAGCGTGGATACGCTCGTTATCGAAGCGAAGGCAGCGGCAGAAGCTACGCCCGTGGTATATCTCAAAAATCTCAACGGACAAGCGTTTGACAATATCACCACCGAAGGGGAAGGCGAAAACGCGAAAAAGGTCGTTAGCGATGACGCGCTTCCCGTGCTCGTAGTTAACGATACGGTCAGCGGTTTCTTACTCGGTACGCAGTTCAGCTTGAACTATGCGATCGTGGACGTTTTGGACACCACGCCTTCTTGCGATGAAAAGTACTATCAGTACAACCCTGCCGACGAAACGGTGGAATACGCCGACGGTTTGGGGGCGAACGTTTATTTCATGCCGACGACCATGTACGTGAAAAAGGACGCAAACGATCCTACGAATAAGGCGCTGTGGTCTTGGTCGAAAACTAAGCAAGACGGCTATACGAGAACTTCTATCTATGAAGAATACGACAATCGCGAGTTTGTTTCTATCCGATTCACGCTCGGCGACGACGAACATAATACGGCGGACAAGGAAACGGTTGCCGATTTGGCTTGGTACGTAGCGGATCCCAGCGATCTCGTATCCATTACGCAAGGGGAAGCAGGCTCGGAAGTTACGACCGACTTCTTGGTTTTGGACAGAAACGAAGAAGGCCCTACGCTGAGAAACTTCACGGAAGACGACGTACAGTTGTATCAAGACAAGCTGGATGCAATCGCTGCGGAAAAATACGTTGGCGAAGCGGTGGAATTGCCTTCGCTTGCATGGCTCTTTGACGACAATAACGGCTACCAGAGCTTGGAATTTATGGCAAGCTACAGAACGCCCGCTTCCACGAGCGCACAGTCTTGGGGCAGCACGAAGAAGTTTAATAAGCTTGAAATCACCACAAGCGAAGAAGGCTTGTACGAATTTAAAATTTTCGTAACGGATAAAGCGGGCAACGAAATGAAAGCGATGCTCGACGGCGAAGAAGTCTCCGTAACGAAGAACAACGTTTGGGATATCGACGAGATTCCCACCTTTAGATTTACAATCAAAAATCAAGGGATTAAAGCGGATGAAAAATCGAATAAGCTGACGACCAAGGTTTTGGGCGCAACCTATTCGATGGGCAGTGTGAATATTACCGGTGCGGAACGCGAACGCTCGGATGCAGTGCTGTATAAGGTAGATCTCAGTAAGTATAACGGCTTGACGGCAGAAGTTCTTGCTGCGGTAGAATATTCCGAATTGCAAAAGAAAGTCAATCTTGCGAACGTACAAAACGGCAACTATTTCGAGCTGTATTTGAACGCGTACGTAGAATTGATTGCGGCGGAGCTTGAGCTTGCGGACAACGATACGGCGGCGCGGACGGCGATCAAGAGCTGCTTCAAATTGATTGACAAGAGTGAAGAAGAATACAAATGGAACGCTTCTTCCAAGAGCTTTACGGCGGCGCAGGAAGGCGTATATATGATTCTTGCGGATTACTGGGATGAAGAATTTGCTTACGTTGACCGCGTTGCAGCTTACGTGATTGTGGAAGTCGATGCGGAAGCAGACGAGATTGAAGGCGAAAACAATTGGTTTAAGAACAACATGGTGTCCATCATCCTGTTCGCGATTGCGGGCGTGATGCTTGTTCTCATCATCATCTTGCTCTTGATTAAGCCTTCTGACGAAACGTTGGAAGACGTAGATAAGAAAGCCAAAGAAAAGAAAACGGATAATAAAAATTGATAAATAAAGAGAAGGCGACGCATGGTCGCCTTTCTTTATAGCAAGGAGAAAAAGTGTTACGCTTATTTTCTGATAAAGAGCAAACGCTTAAAGAGTTCACGGAAAATAATTACGCACAGGGCGCATTTTTTTGGAATGTACTCTTAAAGAATAAGGATATCCGTGTAAACGGCAAGCGCGTTGGAGAAGACGTTGCCTTGCGGGAAGGGGACGAGATTTGTTATTATCTTACCCCCAAACAGGCGGAAAAGCCTGCTTTTTACGTCGTTTACGAAGACGAGAATATCCTGATCGTGGATAAGGAAAGCGGGGTAAATTCCGAAGCGGTGTTTGCCGCGCTTGCGCGGGAAAAGGAGTGTTATTTTATCCACCGTTTGGATAGGAATACCAAAGGCTTAATGGCGTTCGCGCTGCATAAGGATATGGAAACAACGCTCTTGCAGGCGTTTTCAGAGCGCCTCGTGGAGAAACGCTATCATGCGCTGTGTTTTGGAGAGTTTCCCAAGAAAGAAGACACTCTTACGGCGTATTTAAAAAAGGATGCGGAAAGGTCGCTGGTGCGCGTGTTTGACGTTCCGCAAAAGGGTGCGGAAAAAATTATTACGGCATACAAAGTCTTGGAAACGGACGGAGAGCTGACGAAAGCGGAAGTGGTTTTGCATACGGGCAAAACACACCAAATACGGGCACACTTGGCGCATATCGGCTGTCCGATCGTAGGCGACATGAAATACGGTTTATCCACGCAAAACAAGGCGAAAAACGCGGCAAGACAATGTCTTGTGGCAAAGAGCTTGCGCTTTTGTTTGGACGGGAAATATGGCTATTTAGCCGAGAAAGAATGGGTGTCCCGCTTTGAGGCGGAATTGCCTGTTAAAGCATGATTTTTTCGATGGATTTTGGGAAATGTGGGCG
>JAZQLT010000109.1:0-7175 GCA_045542815.1 Candidatus Scatosoma sp.
GGCGGGGGCAGAAGGATTTTTTCAAACTTCCGTTCCCATTCGTCCGTAACACCCAGCACCTGCGCGTACGGAAGCACTTTATAGTACAGTTCGGGGTTTTCTTCAAGCATGAATTTGATTTTATCTTCTTCCGTTACCGTGATAAATTCCTTAAACCCTAAAATATCGCCAAGTACTTCTTGGTACTTCTCCGTGCGCGATAACGCGCTTTGCGTAACAAAGCAGCAACCGAACGCAAAAACGCAGAGCACAATCTTTTCATACCCCGTCATAATATGCCGTGCGAACAGCCAAGCGAAAAGAGCCGTAGAAAGCAGTGCAATTGCCGCCTGCAAGACGGTAACCGCTATGCGGGTTCCGCTCTTCCACTTATATCGATAGTTTTCGCAGAAATACCCGATTACGGCAATCCCTGCGACAGGAACAGCGAGCGCGATCCCTATCATGCTGAGATATCCCCCGCCAAGCCGCCTACTCATAAGAAGGGGCACAAGCAGAGCGAACAATGCGCCGAGCAATGCCCCGCCGATATAGCCGAAAATCGATTTACCCGCGTACATGGTAGGCGCGTCGGGCACTTGCTTGATTGCCGTTTGCGAAGCTTCGTAGAACTTGCCCGCGATATCGGATATCTTCACGTCGTCTCCTTTTTCAAAGCGACCGTTAAAGAGCGGCTTTTCATGCTCGGGCGCGTCTTCCCGCAATTCTTCCACCTGCTTTAACAAGGTAGGATCGTCTTCGTCCGTGAGATCGATTTTCAAATACCCTTCATTCGCAAAATAATAGATCATGGAAGTGATATCTTCGTTATTCACCGCGCCGTCCAGCCATTTGCCCATTTTCATGGGGTCCATTTCATCGGGCGCTTTGATATTGACGACGGTAACGATTTCGCTCTTTTTGCGGGTGAAGATGAGAAGCACTACGGCAAGCGCCAAGCACGCCGCACCGCCAAGCACGATCTTCCACATGTCGTCCGTGAAAATACGGGTATGCGTATAGCTTTCCAACGCGCCTTCGGGCAAGGTAAATTCCAGCGTAATACCGCCCGCTACCCATTCGTCGTAACCGCCGCTTTGAGAAATATCTAAGATAGGCGCAGTGAACGCAATCGTTTTCCCGTCTTCACTGACAAAGGTATTTACGGTATTGCTCGTTTCCGCGCCCAAGATATCGGTGTAAAGCTCGTACTCCGTAGGCGCTGCGGGCAAATGCACTGCCGCTTTCACGTTGTGCAAAGGCACCGTCCAACCGAAGCCGACCACGTCGATAATCATGCCTTCTCCGTTGGTTTTCGCGCTCTGTTCCATGACGTACGAGAGATCGTACGTCCAAACCTTGCCCTTATCTGCATTCCCTACGCAGTTGATATCGATAAAACCGTCCATGTCGGGGTTGGAGGCTACGTGATAGCTGAAAGCGGAATTCCCCGCGCAGGAAGCGGTGATATCAAAATACCGCGCGCCCGGCGTGGGCAAAGAGCGATAGAACATCGTTAACCCGCTCTGTAAGAACTTGACGGTAATGCGCTCTTTCACTTCGATTTTGCGGTCTTCCCGCACGGTCATATCCACTTCGTACGCTTGCACCGCAATATAATCCCCGCTTGCGGCGCTCGCCGTTTGCAGTTTCGTCCCGGATATACCCCCGCCGTTAATCAGAAAAGGCAGAAAAAGTAGAAATATGGCAAGAAGGCACGCCCATACGCGCGCGCCTTGCTTTTTCATTTTTAAAGTGCTTTTCATAGTTTATCCTTAGAAAGATACTTTTACGTTTTTGCGTTCTTCTTCGCTGTCCAGCTCGAAATACTCCATCTTTTCGTAGCCTTCGCCCATGCGCTTACCTACGATATTCGCAGGGAACAGCTGCAATTTGGTGTTGAAGGTCTTAACCACGCCGTTATAGTAGCGGCGGGCACTTTCCAGTTCGCCTTCGATGTTTTTAAGCTGTCCTTGCAAATCCAAGAAGTTGGTGTTTGCCTGCAATTGGGGATAGCTTTCGGATACCGCGTTGAAGAAGGTACGAAGGGAAGACGTGAGATTGTTTGCGGCTGCCGCTTTTTCTTCCACCGTCTTTGCGCTCATCGCGATATTGCGTGCCGCAACTACCTTTTCCAAGGTCTCGCTTTCGTGCTTTGCGTACCCTTTCACCGTTTCCACAAGGTTAGGGATAAGGTCGTAACGCTTTTTCAAATACACGTCGATAGTCGCCAAGCCTTCTTCCGCTTTATTCTTCAAGCGTACGAATGCGTTGCGCGTTTTGATCCACCATGCAGCAATGGCGATTACCGCCACCAAAACGATTGCGCCGACAATGATGCCAACCCATGCGCCCGTTCCAAGCAATAAAGAATGTAACATAGTTTTTCTCCTTTGACTGATACAGTCCTTAACATTATTAACAATATTATACTATATCTTTTTTCAAATGTCAATATCTAAAAAGAAAAAACGGATTTTCTCGATGAAAAACCGAAAAAATCCGTTTTTATGGTTGGCTTTGATTACTCTGCACGTCTGCTTTTCAGCCAAAGCACGCCGTCCGTGATGATCGGCGAAAGAATGAGCCAAAGAGCCGAAAGCGCGATGATCGAATACACGATAATCGAACCGACCGTACGCGCGCCCGCAAATACCGTGGAGACCAAGTTGAAGTTGAATAAACCGAACAAGCCCCAGTTGATTGCGCCGACGATAACCAAGATATAGGCAATAACATTCGCAATACGCATAATCTTTTCCCTCCTAAGAGCAGTATGCCCTGCCTTGCGGAAATTATGCGTCGTTTTCTATAAACTGCAAAAGATCGCTATATACTTCTTCTCTGCCAAGCTCGTTCAAAATCTCGTGGCGCATACCTTCGTAGAGCTTATCTTGCACGTTCGTGTAGCCCACTTCCTTTAAAAAGTCCACCGTCTTCCGCCATTTCTTTTTTCCGCCGAGCACGGGATCTTCGCTACCCGATACGCAAAGCACGGGCAAAGCGGGATTTTGCAGGCTATGCCCCTTTTTCGTAAAGGAACGCTTTAACAGCTTAAACAAATTTTCAAACCCGTTACAGGTAAAGCAATACCCGCATTTCGGGTCGCTGCGGAACCGCTCGGTTACGTTTCGATCGCGCGTGAGCCACGCGCCCTTGCCTTCGCCCGGAAAGTTTCCGTCGCCGTTGCCCGTGGAAAGGTAGGCAAGCAGTTTACTCCTATGCCGACCGCCGCAAAACAGCCGAATACATTTTTCCAACACAATCCCCATGCCCGCAAGCGGGTTTTTGCTGGGCGAACCGCAGATGATTGCCTTATCCAAAAGCTTGTCGTGCTCTCTAAGATAGCACCGCGTTACCATCGCGCCCATGCTATGCCCGAATAGGATAACGGGCAGGCTGGGGTACAACGATTTCAAATACTGCGTTACCTGTACGGCGTCTTCGACAATCGCGTTTCCGCTTAAATCTCCAAACCAGCCAAGATCTTCGGGGCTTTGCGCGGTGTCGCCGTGTCCCCTATGATCGTGGCACGCCGCGACGTAGCCGTTTTCGCATAAAAACCGCATAAACGGCTCGTACCGCTTCTTATATTCCGCCATGCCGTGTACGATTTGAACGATCCCCTTAAGGGGCGTTGCAGGCTCCAACAATATCCCTTGCAGGGGCAAGCCGTCGTACTCGGAAATTACGGTAAATTGCTTTTCCGTCATGATTTTACTCCGTGCGAAGCGCCACTACGGGGTCTTTCTTCGCCGCCGCCTTTGCGGGGATAAGACCGCTGATCAGTGTGAGCGTAATGCTGATTACGACCATGATAATCGCCGAAGTAACGGGCAATGCGGCAAGGGTATAAATACCCGTCAAATGCCCGAACAGGGCGTTAATACCGATAGAAAGCAGGTAGGTTACCGCCACGCCGAATACGCCCGAAGTCAAGCCGATAATAAAGGTTTCCGCATTGAAAAGGTTTTTGATATCCCGCTTTCTCGCGCCGAGCGAACGCAAAACGCCGATTTCTTTTACGCGCTCTACAACGGAGACGTAGGTGATAATACCGATCATGACCGAAGATACCACCAGCGAGATCGCCGTAAACGCTACGAGCACGTACGTGATCGCGTCCAGCATCGTTTCCACCATGGACATCATCATACCCACCGTGTCGGTATATTTCACCTGCTCGTCCACGCCGTGGGCATCGTTCCATGCGTCCAAATGCGCTAAAATCAACTCTTTCGCGTCGAAATCGCGCGCGTAAATATTGATTGCATTCACCGTATCCAAGCCGCCGACGCTGCGAAGCGCGGTGTCGCCATAGAGATAATATATATTCATATCCCCAAGGTTTACCCCCATTTCCACACCGGAAGCCGAAGCCGCGTCCTTGGCACTGATATAATAGGAATCCAACGTCTGCGCGATGCGTTTGAGATATCTCCCGTCGCCTTGCGTAAGGAAAGCTTGAATTTCCGCTTGCTTTTGCAGATAGATCATGCCGTCTTCGGGTTTTAAAGCCCCCAGCTCCTTAAACAGCGTCGTAAGCGTTTGCGTTGCGGGGCCCTGCTTTTGAGGCTGCTCACGAAGATCGACCGCAATCTGCGAGTTCATATTTTGTGCCAGATAATCGGAGTACAGCTGTTCGGTGAGATACAGACCGCTCCCAAGACAGCCGTAGTTCAATCCCTCTTTCAAACGCAGCACGCCCGTAATCGTAACGTCCACGCCCGTGGACTCGCCAAGATCCAACTCATTGCGCCTACCCGCATATTCGTACATATACGTAGCTTTGGGATCGGTCGCTTTGGTATAAACCGCGTCGTTGTGGTTGAGCACGAATTTCTTGCCGAGAATTTTATCGAAAGGAATCATAAGCTCCTTCAATTCATCGCTCTTTTCTCCGTCTTCGGGGAACAGGCTCAAAAACTCCTCTTCGCCGATGAAGCCAAGCTGTGCAAGGGTCAAGTCGGTCATATCGTTATTCGAACCGACGACGAGTACCGCTTCGTTCGCCGCCGTCGGGAAGCGGCTGTTCTCGCCGCCAATGACGTCGTACTGCTGTAAAACGTATTCGCCGAAGTCTTCCGAAGCAATATCCGCCGTGCCGGGCATTTTGCCATACACGCTGCCCAGATAGTCAACGAGATAGGCAAGGCGGGCATATTTTTGTTCCTGCTGAGTGAGTTTCAAAGTGTAATATTCTTTGAGCGCGGAAAGGGACATTACCGCTTCTTCCGTTTGCCCCGAAGCGCCTTCCACTTCCACTTCCGTATAAAGCACGTTGTTCAAGGTCAAGCCCGTATCGTACACGAGCGCCGAATACCAGTCTTCGTCCATGCTTTCAATATGGTTAAGATACTTATCGGAAAGGTTGTTCGTTACGGTCATGCCCTGCGCGATGTTCGTCAAGAAGGAATTGACGTACACCTTATCCCCGATCTTATCCAAGTCGGGCAAGTCCTTTGCCGAGTTCATACCCGACATAATCGCGCCTATGTCCAAGGTGGTTTCCGTGATTTCAAGGGGCGCGGAAGAAAGCATGTCTTCCTGCGTTTTTAAAATGTACCCGTTGAACCCGTTGGAGAGCGCGAGCACCAAGCAAACGCTGATGATACCGATACTGCCCGCGATGCTCGTTACCGCCGTACGCCCTTTTTTCATGGCGAGATTTCTTGCGCTCAAGCCCAACGAAGTCTTAAAGGACATGGACGAGCGTTCTTTCTTCTTGCGGTTTTTCTTCTTTCTTTCGATGACTTCGATTTTTAAATCTTTTGCGTCTTCCTCGGACTGCTGAATTTCCACGGAAACAGTTTCCTTGGGCTCGCTCTCTACGCAGAGCACTTCCTTTCCGTTTGCGCGGACGACGGTTTCCTTCGTCTTCTTCTTTTTCTTGGCGGATTTTACGGTCTCTGCGCTTTCCGCTTCGCTTTCTTCCCCGTCATAGGGGTTGGAGTCGGACACTACCAAACCGTCCTTTAAGCGCACGATACGGGTGGAGTACTGCTCCGCAAGCTCAGGGTTATGGGTAACCATGATGACGAGTCTTTCTCCCGCAATTTCGCGGATAAGGTCCATGATCTGTACGCTCGTCGTCGTATCAAGCGCGCCCGTAGGTTCGTCCGCGAGCAAAATTTCGGGGTTATTGACGAGCGCACGCGCAATCGCCACACGCTGCATCTGCCCGCCCGAAAGCTGGTTGGGCTTTTTGTGGATTTCCTTTTCCAAACCGACCTTCTTCAACGCTTCCTTGGCGCGCGCTTTGCGTTCGGATTTGGAAACGCCCGCAATCGTGAGCGCAATCTCTACGTTCCCAAGCACCGTTTGGTGGGGAATTAAGTTATAAGACTGAAAAACGAACCCGATACGGTGGTTTCTATAAACGTCCCAATCACGGTCTTTATAGTTTTTCGTGGATTTCCCGCAAATGACGAGATCGCCCGACGTATATTGATCCAAACCGCCGATGATATTGAGCATGGTGGTTTTCCCGCAGCCCGATGGCCCGAGAATGGATACGAATTCGTTTTTGCGGAAACGAAGATCGACGCCTTTGAGCGCCTGCACCGTCATACCCGCCGTTTTGTAGTCTTTTTTAATGCCTTTTAACTGTAACATATTTTTACGCTCCCGCGATTGTTTGTTTGTTTTTCGCTGCTCTTTCTTCTTCTACGATCGTGCAGAACTCATTAAACAGCCCGCACATATCCGTAAAGTTCTTCTCGCCCATTTTCTTGACGACTCTGTCCAAGAAATTGATGCCGATTTGCAGATCGGCGCTATACGTATCCATGGTTTCTCCCGTAACTTCGATATACGCGATCTTTTTATCGATCGGATCGGGTACGCGCTTTAAAATACCCTCTTCTTCCATTCGGTTGACGATTTGCGACACCGCAGAGCGGGTAACGCCCAAAAGCTTCGCAAGCTGTGTGGAGATCAAACGCTTTCCTACGTACTTCGCCGCCAAAACTTCACTGATCAATCGAATTTCCGTATTTGTAAGCCGTGTTTCTTTATCCGCAAGCACCAAGTGCTCCATTCTTTTTAGCATGGTGAATATATCGTAAAGATATTTCTCCTGCCCCTCTGCTTTTCTTTCCGTTTGCACTTCTTTCGTTTTTTTCGCCATGCGTTTTCTCCTTCGTTTTCGAATACGCAATTATTATAAAGTATTTTTTTGCTTTTTGTCAAGAATG
>JAZQLT010000110.1:0-2385 GCA_045542815.1 Candidatus Scatosoma sp.
TCGTTTATACCCCCCCCCCCACCGCACCCATAGGGTGCGTCACGGACGGGGAACAGCAAAAAAGCACAGGAGCAATTCCTGTGCTTTTTTGCTGGTGACCCGTACGGGACTCGAACCCATGTTACCACCGTGAAAGGGTGGTGTCTTAACCGCTTGACCAACGGGCCAGATTTAATTTACTGTCGTAGTATAGCATTTTTTAAAAACCTTGTCAATCGATTTTATGCCCTTTTGACAAAATATTTTAAATTATGCTTTACTACACACTATATTCAGCGGGAAACCCGCGTCATTATCATGGTAGCGGCGATGAGATTCGAACTTATGACCTATCGGGTATGAACCGATCGCTCTAACCAACTAAGCTACGCCGCCATCTGGTTGCGGGGGAAGGATTCGAACCTGCGACCTTCGGGTTATGAGCCCGACGAGCTACCTAGCTGCTCTACCCCGCGATATCCCTATTTTTTGTGTCCGCAAAATGCGTTCCACGCAAAACAGCTTTATCATAATACTAAAAAGAATGATATTTGTCAACTGTTTTTTACACTTTTTTTAAAAAAATCACAAAAAAGTTTTAAAAAAAGCAGGCACGATTTGTACCTGCTTCTTCTTACCTACAAATATACCCCTTTCTTATTCGCCTTTTATCCCCCTTCCGCTCTCACCTTGCGGTTTTTGCTCTATGGCGGGGTTGCTCCCTTCGCTCAGTTCTCGTAAAGCGGATAAATAGGCTACGTATTCTTCTTCCGTGAGTTTGGGTACCTTTTGCTTTTTGCCTTTCGACGGTTTACTCATAAACGCCTCCGTATCGGATTTGTGAAAAGTATGCCCATTCCTCCCACTTTTTATTCCCTAAAACAGGATACAAAGCACGTTACTCTTCCCGTCGTTGACGATCTTGGAGATCGTACGGCGCATTTTCTTTCTCAGTTCCGCGGGCATGGAATCCGTTTTGCCCGAAAGCTCGTCGCCGACGAGCGAACGCAGCGATTTTCCGAAAATGTTGGTTTCCCAGACCCCGTCTCCCGCTTCGTAAGCTTTGAGCGTATCTTCCACGAACTCTTCGCCTTGCTGTTTCGTACCGATAATGGGATTGACTGCGCCCGTTACGTTGACCCTGACGATATGATAACTGGGTGCATTCGCTCTAAACTGCACGCCGTAGCCCGCACTCTTTTTGACAAGCTTGGGTTTTTCCAGCGTATAATCCGCTTCGCCGGGATACACGATGCCGTAACCCTTTTCTTCCGCGTCCGAAAGCGCGTCTTTCACCTTATCGTACGCCCGCTTCACACCCGAAAGCGCCGTAACATACTGCATAAGCTGCAAGTCGTTTTCCAACGCTTCCCCGCAAGCCGCGCTCAGGGTTTGATAGAACAAGCGCTCGCTTGCGCCGATAAAAAGCTCCACTCTGCCCTTGCCGAGATCCATTTTTATCTCTTCGGGATTGACGAACCCGCTTTCGCCGTCAAACAGGCTTTCAAAAGCAAAGCAATCGCGCATTTTCACGATCCCGCCCGCCGCTTTTTTTACTGCGCCAAGCAATTCGCACACCGAAGGATTGTCTTCGGGCAGGGATTGCAGCCACTTGGGAATTTTGATATCAATACGCATAACAGGAAATTCAAAAAGCGCTTTTTGCAAGATTTCCTGTATCTCCGCTTCCCCCATATTTTCCGCATTCACCGCGACCACGGGTGCTTCGTATTTCTCTTCAAGCGTCTGGCGCAGCGCAAGAGAAGCGGACGGCTCTTTACAATTGAGCACGATGACGAAGGGCTTATTCAAAGCCTTCAATTCCTTCACGGCGCGTTCTTCCGCTAAAAGATACCCCGCTCTTTCGATATCGGTTACACTGCCGTCCGTAGTAACGAGTACCCCGATCGTAGAATGCTCTTTAATCACCTTTTCCGTACCGAGCGCCGCCGCCTGTTCAAAAGGCATCGCTTCTTCCTGCCAAGGCGTTTTTACAAGTCTGGGCGCGCCGTCTTCTTCGAAGCCGTTTGCACCTTCCACGGCAAAGCCCACGCAATCGACGAGCCGTACGGACGCTTCCGCCCCCTTTGCAACGGTAATTTTGGCGGCTTTTGCGGGGACGAACTTGGGCTCTGTCGTCATCACCGTCTTCCCCGCCGCCGACTGCGGCAATTCGTCCGTCATCACCGCCCTATCCCCGTCCTTTGCGGACGGGATAACGAGCGTTTCCATAAACCGCTTGATAAAGGTAGATTTGCCCGTGCGCACAGGCCCCACCACGCCCACGTAGATATCCCCGCCCGTGCGGTTTGCTATATCTTGATACACGCTGTAATTTTCCATCAACGACCTCCCATCGCGATTGCGTGGGATTTTTGCAAATAAAAAAATCCCCGCGAATTTTCT
>JAZQLT010000111.1:0-2697 GCA_045542815.1 Candidatus Scatosoma sp.
GATATTGAAAAATCCATTCAGTATCCCAACTCCGCAAGAGATGAAAACGGCAGATTGCTCGTAGGTGCAGCGGTCGGTACGGCGGCAAATACCATGGAGCGTATCGAAGCGCTCATTCAAGCGCGCGCGGACGTGATCGCGGTCGACACCGCGCACGGACATTCGGCGGGCGTTTTGAAAAAGGTGGAAGAAATCAAATCGAAATTCCCCAATATCACCTTGATCGCAGGCAACGTAGCAACGGCGGCGGCGACGGAAGCGCTTATCAAATCGGGCGCGGACGTGGTGAAGGTGGGTATCGGCCCCGGCTCGATTTGTACGACGCGTATCGTTGCAGGTATCGGCGTACCGCAGCTTACGGCGGTCATGGATTGCGCGGAAATGGCAGATAAGCTCGGCAAGCGCGTGATTGCAGACGGCGGTATCAAATACAGCGGCGATATCGTAAAAGCAATCGCGGCAGGCGGCAGCGCGGTCATGGTGGGCTCGCTCTTAGCGGGAACGCTCGAAAGCCCCGGCGAAGTAGAGCTGTATCAAGGCAGAAGCTATAAGGTATATAGGGGTATGGGCTCGCTCGGCGCGATGGCGGCAGGCAGTAATGATAGATACTTCCAAGAAGGGCAGAAAAAGTTTGTTCCCGAAGGGGTGGAAGGCAGAGTGCCTTACCGCGGCAGCGTAGCCGAAGTGATCTATCAAATGAAGGGCGGTCTGCGTGCAGGTATGGGCTACTGCGGGAAAGCGACGGTGGAAGAACTGCGCACCGATTCCGAATTTGTGCGTATCACCAACGCAAGCTTGATTGAAAGCCACCCTCACGATATCTCTATCAGCAAGGAAGCGCCCAACTATTCACAGCACTAAGGAGAAAAATATGACGGTAGTATGTCTGGATTTGGAAGGGGTACTCGTTCCCGAAATATGGATTGCATTCGCTAAGGCGAGCGGTATTCCCGAATTAACGCGTACGACGCGTGATGAGCCCGATTACGATAAGCTTATGAAATGGCGTTTGGGGATTCTTGAACAGCACAATTTAGGCTTAAAGGAAATTCAGGCGATCATTGAAAAAATCGAACCCATGGACGGCGCGAAAGCGTTTTTGGACGAGCTGCGTTCGCTCACGCAGGTGATGATTGTCAGCGATACTTTCACACAGTTCGGTATGCCCTTGATGAAAAAGCTGGGGTATCCCACCTTGCTTTGCAATACCTTGGAAGTGGCGGAAGACGGCAAGATTACGGGCTATAAAATGCGCGTGGAGAAATCCAAATTCACGACGGTGAAAGCGTTGCAGGCAATGGGCTATGAAACGATTGCGGCAGGGGATAGCTACAACGATTTGGGTATGATTGAAGCGAGCAAAGCGGGCTTTTTGTTCAAGAGCACGGAAAAGATTAAAGCAGATCACCCCGAGCTTCCCGCATTTGAAAGCTACGACGAATTGCTTAATGCAATTAAGAAATATTTATAAACAAAAGGAGAGAATTTATGGAAAACAACGTGCGTCCCGCGTCGATGGCGCGTATCACCACCAAAGCGCTCGCTGACGCGTTCATCGCGGAACAGGTCAAAGAAATTCAGGCGCAGGTAGGCAACAAAAAAGTGCTTTTGGCTCTTTCGGGCGGGGTAGATTCGTCCGTTGTGGCGGCTTTGCTCGTAAAAGCAATCGGTAAACAGCTCGTTTGCGTACACGTAAACCACGGTCTTTTGCGCAAGGGCGAACCCGAACAGGTCGTGCAGGTATTCCGCGACGAAATGGACGCAAACCTTGTCTATGTGGATGCGGTAGAGCGTTTCCTTAGCAAGCTTGCGGGCGTGGAAGAACCCGAAAAGAAGCGTAAGATCATCGGCGCGGAATTTATCCGCGTGTTTGAAGAAGAAGCGAGAAAGCTGGAAGGCATCGAATTTCTTGCACAGGGTACGATTTATCCCGACATCATCGAAAGCGATGGGGTAAAGGCGCACCATAACGTAGGCGGGCTTCCCGAAGATATGCAGTTCGAGCTTGTGGAGCCTTTGAAATTCTTGTATAAAGACGAAGTACGTATGGTAGGCAGTGCGTTGGGGCTTCCCGACGGCATGGTGTACCGTCAACCCTTCCCCGGCCCCGGCCTTGGCGTGCGTTGTCTTGGCGCAATCACGAAAGACAGATTAGAAGCCGTGCGTGAATCGGACGCAATTCTTCGTGAAGAGTTCGCAAACGCAGGCTTAGAAGGTAAAGTATGGCAGTATTTCACGGCAGTACCCGATTTCAGATCGGTAGGGGTGAAGGACGGCAAGCGTACGTACGCGTACCCCGTCATCATTCGTGCGGTGAACACCGTGGACGCAATGAATGCAACGATTGAAGAAATCCCGTATGCCCTGTTGCATAAGATTACGGCGCGTATCACTGCGGAAGTGGAAAACGTAAACCGCGTGCTGTACGATTTGACTCCGAAGCCTTCGGGAACGATTGAGTGGGAATAAGTTTTACAAAAGAAGATAAGAGAAGCCACGGCTCAATCGAGCCGTGGCTTCCTATATGTATGCTTACCGATAAAGCAGATTTTTAGGAAATAGGCAAATAGCTTCCCATATAGATTTCTTCAAATTCTCCGTCGATATAATAACTCTTTTCATATTGTACGATAAATTGGAATTTGTAATGCTGTTAAGTGCAGTTATCTACCTAATAGTTGTTCGAGTGCGGGAGTG
>JAZQLT010000112.1:0-5502 GCA_045542815.1 Candidatus Scatosoma sp.
CCTGCGTGGAAGCTACGAGCGCGCCCTGTCGCAAACGTCTCTTTCTCTTTCTGTTCTTGGTTTCCCCTTTGTGGTTCTTACCGCTGTGGGAACGGTTTACTTTACCCGAACCGGTCAGCCAGAAACGCTTTTTGGTACTGCTGTGTGTTTTCTGCTTAGGCATATGTTTATCCTCCGAAATTTTTTACTGATTTTTATATGACTGCCCGCTTTGGCGGGGCTTGTCCTTAAGTTTTGCCCTTATTTTGCGGGCGAAAGGATCATCAGGATATTTCTCCCTTCCGTTTTGGGTTCTTTATCCATCACCGCTTTCCCGCCGAGCATATCAAAGAAACGGCGCATAACGTCGATCCCCATCGCTGCATGCGCTTGCTGACGGCCGCGCATACGAATGGATACCTTTACCTTGTTCCCGTCCCCGAGCATTTCCACCGTCTTTTTCGCCTTGACGTTGAGATCGCCGATATCGATCGTCATGGAAAGATAGATTTCTTTCAACTCCACGACCTTCTGGTTTTTACGGTTTTCCTTTTCGCGCTTGGACTGCTCGAATTTGAACTTACCGTAGTTCATAATCTTACATACGGGGGGCACTGCGTTGGGGGAAATCTTGACTAAATCAAGATCCGCTTCTTCCGCGATTGCAAGCGCTGCCGAAGCGCTCATGATGCCGAGCTGTTCGCCCGTTTCGGAGATGACTCTCACTTCTCTGTCGCGGATTTCTTCGTTGATTTGATGCTGCTCTTTAATGGTCGTTTACCTCGCATAAAAAATAAAGGGTCGCTTTGCTCAGCAACCCCTTTTTTCCATAATAATCCCCGCTTTTCCGCGGTGAAACATTATTGAGCCGTACAATCCATACCGCACGGCGAGAAGGTTCGCTTCTGCTTAGCTTTATCATATTAACATAAAGCCAACCTTCTGTCAAGCAAATTCTTGCGCTTTTTCCAAAAAAAACGAAAATTATTTTTCTTGCAGCCGTTCGCGGATATATTCGGCAACTTCCGCCAAAAAACGTGCTCCCTGCGGGTACAGCTCCAACGGAAATTTTTTGATATACTGGTCCGCTTCCATGGTGACATCCCCGTGATAGGCTATCTTCTTTAACGCGTCTATCACCGACCGAAAATCTATCCCGCCTTGAAAGGGAAGCATATGACTATCGTGCAAGCGGTCGTTATCGTGAATATGCAACGCTTCCACGCGTGCTCCAAGCGTTTCGATCATCATCGCGGCGCTCGTATCCAGCCCCGCCATTTCCGCGTGCCCGATATCCACGCACGCCGCAAATACGTCCTTAGGCAGCAAGTCTAAATGCGCTTTAAAATCTTCGTGATGAGAACACGCCGCCGCGCAAGCCGTCGGCTCGCCCGCGTTCCAGTTCCACATGTTTTCCACGCCAATCTTAATTCCCGCCTTTCTTGCCGTAGGCGCAAACAGGCGGTACAGCTCCGCGTTTTCTTCGGCGTTATACTTATTCCAAGGGTGTACGACGATGAGCTTTGCGCCCAAGACCCCCGCCACCTCGATCGCGCGGGTAATCTTGACGAAAACTTCTTCGTTGTACGCTTCGTTTCCCGGACGCACCGTCGGGAAAGGCGCATGCGCTTGGTTGCACGCAAGCCCCAGCCCGTCCGCATACGCACGGAAGGCTTTTGCACGCTCGATATAATCGTCTTGGCTTATCACTTCTCTATCCGCAATCGAACCGTGAAACATGGAGTAATCATACGCCGTAAACCCCGCGTCTTTGAGCATTGCCAAAATCTTACGGTTATCGCCGATCGCGCTGAAAGAATTGATTTCCGTTGAAATATACATGCTTTATCCTTAGAAAGCGGTCTTATCCTGAATGTCTTTGCATACGGTTGCAATGAACTCTTCCGCGCTCACCGCGCCCATGTCCCCTTTGTCTCTGCGGCGAACGGCAACCTGACCCGCCTCCATTTCCTTTTCGCCTACGACGAGCATATAAGGCACTTTTTCCATCTGCGCTTCACGGATTTTGTAGCCGATCTTTTCGTTGCGCTCGTCGAGCTGCACGCGAATACCCGCCGCCTTCATCTTTTCGTAAAGCTCCTTGGCATATCCTGCCTGTCTGTCGGTGATGGGCAGGATCTTGACCTGTACGGGAGAAAGCCATACGGGGAATTTACCTGCGAAGTGTTCGATCAAGATACCGATAAAGCGTTCAATCGAACCAAACGCTACGCGGTGCACCATGATCGGACGGTGCTTTGCGCCGTCTTCGCCCACGTATTCCATGTCAAATCTTTGGGGAAGCTGGAAGTCGAGCTGAATCGTACCGCACTGCCACGTTCTGCCGATAGAGTCTTCCAAATGGAAGTCGATCTTCGGCCCGTAGAACGCGCCGTCCCCTTCGTTCACGACGTAGTTCAAGCCCAAATCACCCAACGCACTGCGCAAGGATTCGGTAGCCACTTCCCAGTCTTCGTCGCTCCCCATGCTGTTTTCGGGGCGGGTGGAAAGCTCTACGTGATACTTAAACCCGAACAGGGTATAAACTTCGTTGATAAGGCGTACGACGCCCTTGATTTCTTCCTTGATCTGCTCTCTCGTCATGAAGATGTGCGCGTCGTCCTGCGTAAAGCAACGCACGCGGAACAGACCGTGGAGCTGACCGGATTTTTCATGTCGGTGCACAAGCCCCAGCTCGCCCATGCGAATGGGCAAATCTTTATAGCTGTGCGGTTCGTTTTTATATACGAGAATACCGCCCGGACAGTTCATGGGCTTGATTGCGAAGTCTTCGTCATCCACTTTGGTCGTGTACATATTGTCGCGGTAGTGATACCAATGCCCGGAAGTTTCCCACAGCGTACGGTTGAGCATAATGGGCGTTTGTACTTCCACGTACCCTTCGCGGGTATGGATTTCTCTCCAATAGTCCACGAGCGTGTTTTTAAGCACCATGCCGTTGGGCAGGAAGAAAGGCAAGCCCTTCCCTTCGTTCATCATAGCGAACAGTTTAAGCTCTTTGCCAAGCTTGGTATGGTCGCGCTTTTTCGCTTCTTCGAGCATGGTGAAGTAGGCTTCCATTTCGTCCTTTTTCGCAAACGCCGTACCGTAGATACGGGTGAGCATTTTATTATGCTCGTCCCCGCGCCAGTACGCGCCCGCAATACTCGTGAGCTTGAACGCCTTGATCTTGCCCGTAGAAGGAAGGTGCGGGCCTCTGCAAAGGTCGGTGAACCCGCCCTGCTTATAGAAAGAGATCGTCTCCCCTTCCGGCAATTCTTCGATGAGCTCGACCTTATAATTCTCGCCGTACTCTTTCATGAGCGCGATCGCTTCGTCCTTGGGAAGCGTAAAGCGGGAAATGGGCAGATTGCTCTTGATAATCTTCTGCATTTCGCTTTCCACCTTCGCAAGGTCTGCCTGCGAAATGGGAGTTACGAAATCGATATCGTAATAGAACCCGTTTTCAATGACGGGACCGATAGAGAGTTTGCAGGTGGGATATACCGTTTTGAGCGCCTGCGCCAAAACGTGCGCGCAGGTGTGGCGGTACACCTGTAAGCCTTCTTTATCTTTCAGGGTAACGATCTCCAATTGATCGCCTTCTTTGAGTTCGTGCGAAAGATCCACCAGCTGATTATTCACTTTCGCGCAAACGGCGTTTCTTGCAAGCCCTTCCGAGATCGCCAAAGCCGCCTGCATCGCCGTTGCGTTTTCCGCAAGCTCTAATCCGTCGCCGTTTTTGAGAATGATTTTCATAGTATTTCTCCTTACTTTTGTGTATAAGTTAATTTTTTATTCTTCGAATAAAAGTGAAGTTTATTGCATAAGTGAAGTTGCGGCTTCGCCGCAGTGAAGTTTTCACTTCGTGAAAGTTGTGGCTGTTATTGATATGCCCTTCACTTGCCCTAACGGGGCAAACTTCACTTGGCTTTTGCCAAACTTAACTTGCGTAGCAAACTTAACTTTGCACATAGGGCAAAACTTCACTTAAATAAAAAATCCTTAAATCCCCATACAAGAGAATTTAAGGACGCAAATTTGCGCGGTTCCACCTTAATTGCCGCGCTTTCCGCGCGACCGCTTTTTTGATTTTTGTTTTCGTACGCAAAGCGGTTTCACCCTTCTTTCCCGTTTACCCGCCTCACAGCCAAGGGCAGGCTCTCTGCAAAACAAAAAAGACGCTACTTGTCTTTACCGCTTTATTGTAACCCTTTGCGCCGTATTTGTCAACCCTTTTTCAGCAAAAAACCGCTTTTTCTCCGTAATATTTTTTCAAAAACGCTGCCGTCTCTTCGTCCGTTTCTCCAAAACAATATACCCGCTCCGCGCCGCCGAGCACAATCTCCCCGACGGGAGATTCTACGCCCGTCAATAAGCTTCTCGTCAACGGGCGGTATTCTTCGTCATAGACCTTACCGTTTTTTAAAAACAGCTTCCCTTCGCCGTCTTCCACCAAAAACTCCAAAAAGCCTTCCATGGACGCTTCCCCCATGTCCGTGGGAATATAGTCCACGATTTCGTCCCAGCGCTTTTGCAAATCCCGCAAGCGGAAGTGAAACAGTCCGTCTATGCAATATTTTTCAAAGCCCCGTATCCGTCTTGCGATAAACGCCCTATCTTCTTTATAATCCGCCGCCACGAGCGCCGTTAAAAGCAGCCGCTTTTGCAGCTTTGTGAGCAACGGCAGAGGCAACCGCTTCTCAAAGTATGCGTACTTATACCCCACGGCAAGCACGTCGGCAATATGTTCTTCTGCGTACTTGCGCACGTACGGACAATATTCCCGCTCTGTTTTGAAAGCAATTTCCATGCGATCTCCCTTTTTCTCCAAATCGCACACCGACGGCAAAAAGGAAAAGCGTTCGCGCACTTTCCCAAACAGATAAGACATATACAGCCCGTCAAAGCCGTTTTGCATAATCGTTATTTCTTCCACACGATTATTGTATGCCGCAAAAACGAAATTATTTATCGCGGGCGCAATTTGCTTGACTTACAAAAAAAAATGTCTTATAATAAGGAAGTTATTATGCGCAAGCGCACGAACGCTTGCATTCGGAGGTCTTTGATTATGATGGACATGAAGTCTGTGGAAAGCAAATGGCAGGCAAAATGGGAGAAAAGCAAGCAAAACGTGTTCAATAAAAAGAACGCGGATAAAAAGCTGTACGTTTTGGAAATGTTCTCCTATCCTTCCGGCGCGAAATTACACGTAGGGCATTGGTATAACTACGGCCCTACCGATACTTATGCTCGCTTTAAGAGAATGCAGGGTTTTGAAGTATTCCAACCTATGGGCTTCGATGCATTCGGTTTGCCTGCTGAAAACTATGCAATTAAAACAGGGATTCACCCCAAAGACTCCACGGAAAAGAACATCGAAACTATGGAAACACAGCTCAAACACATGGGCGCTATGTTCGATTGGTCCGCGGAAATTAAAACCTGCGAAGAAAACTATTATAAATGGACGCAATGGCTCTTCCTTCAGCTTTATAAAAAAGGTCTTGCTTATCGCAA
>JAZQLT010000113.1:0-2853 GCA_045542815.1 Candidatus Scatosoma sp.
ACCTATCACGATAACTATATCGAATCGGAATGGTGGGCACTCAAAGAAATCCACAAAAAGGGACTCTTGTATAAGGGCCACAAAATCGTGCCCTATTGCCCCCGTTGCGGAACGGCGCTCTCTTCCCACGAAGTTGCGCAAGGCTACAAGGACGTAAAACAAATGACCGCGTTTGTCAAATTCAAGGTCAAGAACGCGGAAAATACTTATATTTTGGCTTGGACGACGACACCTTGGACGTTGCCCTCTAACGTTGCGCTCTGTATGCACCCCGATTACGATTACGTCATGGTAGAAATGGAAGAAAGCGGGGAAAAATATATCCTTGCCGAAGGCTTATTGAAGAGCGTGCTTGGCGAAGAAGGCTACAAAGTGCTTTCGACGAAGAAGGGTACGGAGTATGAATACACCGAATATGAAGCGCTGTACCCGTTTGGGAAAGAAAAATTCAACTACCGTGAAAAATCCCATTACGTTACGTGCGATAGCTACGTAACGCTCTCCGATGGTACGGGCGTCGTGCATATCGCACCCGCATTCGGCGAAGACGACTATAAAGTGGGTAAACGCTATAACCTGCCCGTCGTACAGCTCATCACGGAAGAAGGGAAATTCCCCGCAGGCTGCGGCGAGTTTACGGGCGTAGGCGCACAGGCGGCGGACCCGCTTGTCGTGAAAGATTTGAAAGCTCGCGGATTGCTTTTAAAGACCATGGAATTTACGCACAACTATCCTTTCTGTTGGCGTTGCGATACTCCGCTTATTTATTACGCGAGATCGAGCTGGTTTATCAAGGTTACCGAAATCAAGGACAGACTTATTGAAACCAACCGTTCGGTGAACTGGATGCCCGACACGATTAAAGAAGGGCGCATGGGCAATTTCCTTGAGAACGTTATCGAC
Organism: Candidatus Scatosoma sp.; assembly: GCA_045542815.1. Classification (GTDB taxonomy): domain Bacteria; phylum Bacillota; class Clostridia; order Christensenellales; family Borkfalkiaceae; genus Scatosoma. Next base: position 904 of record JAZQLT010000113.1, read on the forward strand.
TGGGGCTTGTCCCGCGACCGTTATTGGGGCACGCCCTTGCCCGTATGGGTTTGCGAAGACTGCGGCGAGATCGAAGTCATCGGTTCGCGCGAAGAGCTTGTACAAAAGTGCGGCGCGCCCAAGGATATCGAATTACACCGTCCCTATTTAGACAGGCTCACCTGCAAGTGCGGCAAGTGCGGCGGTAAAATGAGCCGTACACCCGAAGTTATCGACTGTTGGTTTGATTCGGGGTCTATGCCTTTTGCACAGTACCATTATCCGTTTGAGAACAAGGATTTGTTTGAACAGACTTTCCCTGCCGATTTCATTTCCGAAGCGGTCGATCAAACGCGCGGTTGGTTCTATACCCTGCTCGTTATTTCCACCTTGCTCTTTGACAAAGCGCCGTTTAAAAACTGTATCGTGCTCGGGCACGTCAACGATAAGAACGGTATCAAGATGTCCAAGCATAAGGGGAACGTCGTCGATCCTTGGACGGTGCTCGACAAGCAGGGGGCAGACGCTGTTCGTTGGTATTTCTATACTTCTTCCGCACCTTGGCTGCCTTCGAGATTTTATCCCGAAGCAGTATCTGAAGCGCAGAGAAAGTACATGGGTACGCTGTGGAACACGTACGCGTTCTTCTGCCTGTATGCGGATATCGATGGCTACAATCCCGCGGACTACGATTTGAAAAAGTGCAAGCTTTCTCTTATGGATAAGTGGATACTTTCCAAGCTGAATACGCTCGTGGATACGGTGGATAAAAATCTGGACGTATATAATATTACGGATAGCGCGCGCGCGTTACAGGAGTTCTCGGATATCCTTTCCAACTGGTATGTTCGCCGCGGCAGAGACAGATATTGGGGCAGTGAAATGACGGACGATAAGGCGGCGGCTTACACCACGCTTTGGTATGTGCTCGTTACTTTTGCAAAGCTCACCGCGCCCTACACGCCGTTTATCGCAGAGCAGATGTATCTCAATCTCGTGCCCGCGTTCTTTAAGGACGCGCCCGAGTCCGTGCATCTTTGTGCATTCCCCGAATACGACGCGTCCATGGTGGACGAAGCGCTTGAAAAGGGCATGGACACCGTGCTCGATATCGTAAACTTGGGCAGAGCGGCAAGAAATTCCGGCAACGTGAAAAACCGTCAGCCTCTTTCCGAGATGTACGTCGTTACGGCAAGGGCGGGGGATTTGGACGAAGGCTTGAAAGCGATTGCACTGGACGAGTTGAATATTAAAGAATATAAGTCTGCGGAAGACGCCGGCGAGTTTATTTCCTATAAGCTCAAACCGCAATTAAAGACCATCGGTCCTAAATACGGCAAAAAGCTTGGCATGATCAAGGCGTTCTTAGAAGGCTGCGACGCGAAGTCGGCGAAGGAAGTCGTGGAAGCCGTACGCGGCGGCGGACAGTACGTCTTGGCGCAGGATAACGAAGTCGTGCTCACGGAAGAAGATTTGCAGATCTTCACCGAAAGCAAGACGGGCTTCATCTCTGCGAGCGATAAGGGCGTTACGGTTGCGCTTAATACCGCGCTTACGGAAGAACTGATTTTGGAAGGGATCGAACGCGAGCTTGTTTCCAAAGTTCAAGCGATGAGAAAGGAAGCGGATTTTAGTATCACCGACCGCATCTGTATATATTATATAGCGGAAGGGAAAGTGAAATCGGTGCTTTCCACGGCGGCGTTCAAGGAAGACGTTTTGGCGCTTTCCGTGGAAGAGGGTGCGCCCGAAAACGCGGAAATCTCCAAAGAAGTAGATGTAAACGGCGAAAAGGCAACGCTTGCGCTCAGCCGTATGTCGAAATAACAAACTTTTTCACTTTTTTTAAAAAACCTTGAAAAATGTTATAAAAATTAGTTGACAAGGCAAAAATAAAGTGGTATCATAAACAAGCTGTCGCACGGAAAGCATAAATCTTACAAAATTTTTTAAAAAAAGTTAAAAAAAGTG
>JAZQLT010000114.1:0-6066 GCA_045542815.1 Candidatus Scatosoma sp.
TGCCCTTTGCCTTTTCCATACCGTGCAAAGCCGAGATGGACGCACCCATGCAAATACAGTGATCGATGACGTTGAGCGGCGCTACTGCCCCCAACGTATAGCAACCGATATCCCCCGAAGCGTGAATTTTTAACTTATTCAAAACCGAAAATACCGAGCGGTGCGGACAGCCGGGGCAAAGAATGGGCGGGCGGGCAGGTACTGCCGCTTTTACAAAAACTTCGTCGCTCTTGCCCAAAATCTGTTTTTTGAGCATATTCGCGCTGTATTCTCCTTGCACGGTAAACAGATTTTTACCTTCTACCGCATACCCCCAGGAACGGATTTGTTCTTCCATGACGGGTTCCAGCTCTTCCACAACAATTGCTCTTTTTACCGAAGCGATAAACTCCCCGATAAGCTTTTTCGGCAAGGGATTGACCAAGCCTAATTTGAGCACTTTCGCCCGCGGGAACGCTTCTTTTACGTACTGATAGGCGATCCCCGAAGTAATAAACCCGATTTCCGCATCTTCCCCTTCGATTTTATTGACGGAAAGCGCGTTTGCGTCTTCTGCAAGCCGTTTTTCCCTTGCTTCCACCGCTATATGACGGCGAATGGCGTTTGCGGGCATCATGACGTATTTTGCCGCGTCTCTTGCATATTCCTTATCCGCAACTTCCTTGCGTTCCATAAGCTCGACAACGCTTTGCGAGTGCGAAAGCTTAGTCGTCGTGCGTAAAATCACGGGCGTATCGTATTCTTCGCTTATAGCATAGGCAAGCTTGACAAATTCTTTTGCTTCGCCGCTATCCGAAGGCTCTAACACGGGCAAATGCGCGCTGCGTGCAATCATGCGGGTATCCTGCTCGTTTTGCGAGCTGGCAATCCCCGGATCGTCTGCCACTACGATAACCAAGCCCCCTCTCACACCCGTATAGGCAAGCGTATAAACGGGGTCGGACGCGACGTTGAGCCCTACGTGCTTCATGCAAGCAAGCGAACGAACGCCCGCCATAGACGCACCTGCCGCGACTTCCACCGCGACCTTTTCGTTCGGTGCCCATTCCGCATACACTTCGGGATAATTTGCTATGTATTCACTGATTTCCGTGCTCGGTGTGCCGGGGTATGCGGAGCTTACCTTAACCCCCGCTTCCCACGCGCCGCGTGCGATCGCTTCATTTCCGAGCATGATCTTCTTTTCGTTCATGTTACTTACTCCTTAAATCCCGTACGCGCTTTGCTTTACCTTCAAATCTTTGCAAGGACGCGGGGGATTCTAATTTCACTTTTGCGTCTAACCCAAGAATCGTTCTCAATCTTTCTTTGGTTGTCTTTTCAATGCGCTGTAATTCCGTAAAAGAGTCTGTGGGTTCGTTAAGCTCTACCCTTACCGTCAACACGTCGTTATAGCCTGCGCTCTCTACCACAATCTCGTAGTGCGGGCCAAGCTCTTTCACCGACAAAATCGCTTCTTCGATTTGCGAAGGGAATACGTTGACGCCGCGAATCTTTAACATATCGTCCGATCTGCCCATGAGATTTTCCATACGGCAGGTCGTTCTTCCGCAAGCGCACTTTTCATAGAACAGTCGAGTGATATCCTTCGTGCGATAACGAATCAGCGGCAAGCCTTCCTTTTTGATACAGGTGATAACAAGTTCCCCTTTTTCACCCGCAGGCAGCACTTCGCCCGTTGCGCTGTCGATGATTTCGGGAAGGAAATAATCTTCGTTGATGTGCATGCCGTTGTGCTCTAAGCACTCGCCCGAAACACCGGGGCCCATCAGCTCGCTCATGCCGTAGTTGGAAGTAATCCTGATATCGTCTCCCCACGCCGCATGCATTTCCTTACGCATGGCGTCCGTCAAAAGCTCGCTGCCGACCAGCGCCGTCTTAATCGAAAGGTCTGTTTTGGGATCAATACCCATTTCTCTTGCCACTTCCGCAAGGCGCAGCGCATATGAAGGCGTTGCAACGAGCAGGGTCGTGCCAAAATCTTTCATGTACATGATCTGGCGTTCGGAATTGCCCGTAGAAGACGGTACAATTGCCGCGCCGATATTTTCCAAGCCATAGTGCAAGCCCAACGCGCCCGTGAACATACCGTAGCCGAAGCATATCTGCGCTACGTCTTCTTTGCTTGCACCGCCCATGCACGCGATACGCGAAACGCAATCCGTCCACGTATCCATATCCCCTTTGGTGTACCCCACAACCGTGGGTTTGCCCGTCGTACCGCTGCTTGCGTGGATACGCAAAAGCTCGGATTTAGGGACTGCAAACAATCCAAACGGATAGGTATCGCGCATATCCTGCTTTGTCGTAAACGGCAACCTTTTTAAATCGTTCAGCGATTGTATGTCTTCGGGCTTAATCCCCGCCGCCTGCATTTTTTCACGGTAATACGGTACTTTTTCATACACTCTTTTCACCGTTTCCTGTAAGCGGGACAACTGCAACTTTTCCAGCTCTTCCCTTTCCAGCGTTTCTTCTTTCGCCCAAATCATGCGTTTTCTCCTTCTTTCTTTTCTTCACCGAATGCGGCGCTTACGTATTCTTCCGCAGGCTTTTTCGTGCACAAGCTTACAACAACCGTTACAATCATTGAGTATGCCATACAAATCACCCCGATCATCGGCGAACACCCAATTCCCGTTTGCAACGCCGTTCCAAACGAGCACGACCAACCGTTTTTATCATAGCCGAACAGGAACACAAGCACAACTGTCAATATAAGACTGCCAATGATAGAAGCCCATACCGCGGGCTCGGTCGTTTTCTTCCAAAGCAGACCCAAAACGTACGGGCCAATGAAACAACCCGCCAAAGTCCCCCAGCTCAAGCCCATAAGATAGGCAATTGCAGAGATATGGAACTGCTCGTTTAAAATCGCCAGCACTAAGGACACGGCAACGAACACAAGGCACAGGATCTTCATCGTCCGGTTCACCTTTTTATCCGAAGCGTTAGGGGCAATCTTGCCCTTATAAATATCCACCGCGATAACGGACGCGGACGCCAGAGATACGGACGAGAGCGTGGACATACTCGCTGAAAGAATAAGCACCGCGATCAAGCCGATAAGCCCCGTGGGAATTACAATCGACAGCATATGGGGCACGACTTGGTCTGCCGCCACCCCCGCAAGGTTGGGGAAGAATGCGGACAATGCGCCCGTGAAGTACGCGCCAAAGCCAATAATAAGCGCGAACAGCGTGCTCACCACAGTGCCTTGCATAATGGCTTTATCGTCGCGAATTGCATAGTATTTATGTACTGTCTGCGGCAAAGCCCACACCCCAAAGGACGTCAGCATTACGAGCGAAAGCAAGGAAACGGTGTTCCCGTACAGCCCCGTGTTTTTGCTGGAAAAGGTAAACCAACCGAGCTCGTCGCTGTTTACAAGCAAGCTCAAATCCCAATGGATCGTTTCATAATTCATAAAGCATACGAGCATTGCCGCAACCCCTACCAGCATGATTATGCCTTGAATGAAGTCGGAAAGCGCCGTTGCGAAGTACCCGCCGAAGAAAAGATATACGGCGGTAAGCGCCGAAAGCGCAATCATAATCACCCAGCCGGGAATATTAAACACGATGCCAAAAAGCGAACTCAATCCGTTATATACCGAAGCCGAATACGGAATTAAGAACAGGAAAATGACAATTGCAGACACAAGCTTGAGTTTTTGGCTGCCGTAACGCTTTTCAAAAAATTCGGGCATGGTCTTTGCGGAAAGCCTGCACGTCATGCTTTTCGTGCGCTTGGCAAGGACGAGCCACGCAAACAGCGAACCGATGATCGCGTTCCCAATACCAATCCAAACCGCTGCTAAGCCGTATTGCCGACCGAAGTTCCCCGCATAGCCGATAAAGATTACGGCGGAAAAGTAGGTCGTGCCATAGGCGAACGCGCTCATCCAACCGTTGAGCCCGCTTTTGCCCGCCAACAGGAAGTCGTTGACCGAGCTTGACCTTTTACGGGTATAGACGGCAATACCGACCATACCGAGCGCATACAGCGCCAAAATTATGTAATCAAACCACATTTTTCTATTCTCTCCGTGTTCTTTTGTGCATTTATTTTTTCGATTTTACAGCAAAAGATATCGATTTTATAAATTATACCATATTTGTCAAAATACTGTCAAGCAATCGAATATAGTTTGGCGGGATATGGTAAGAAAATTTGTGCTTTTAATGCAATGTAACCTTTCTTTTTTCACTGAGTCAAACAAAAACGGATATACCCAAAGGCATATCCGTTTTTGTGGCGCAGAGAAATATTTTGTTGCTTTGCAACAAAGCGTCGTCGCTCGATTTAGCACTCTTTCTTTTGCTATCGTTTCTTTTTCCGCTTCTCGCGTGAACCCTTGATACTCAAGACTTCCTGCTGACCTTTCTCTGCACCACAAAAAAAGGAAGGCACGTGCCTTCCTTTTCCGTGGCGCAGAGAAAGGGATTTGAACCCTTGTATACATTCCTGCATAACACGATTTCGAATCGTGCGCGTTCGACCGCTCCGCCATCTCTGCAAACAGCTTTTATATTATATATCATTCTAAATAAAAAATCAACTGTTTTTCGGGCAATTTGTAAAAAATTCCCCACCGCGCATGGAAAATACGCAGTGGGGTCTTCTGTTACATTAACGTGATCATAAGTTGCGACGCAAGCACAATCAAAATCAATGCGATCGGATACGTGGACGCATATGCGGACGCTACGTCGTCCGTTTCCGCCGTCGAAATAAGCGTACCGAGCGCAGGAGTGCTCGTCATGCCGCCCGTGATCGAACCAAGGCTGTTCAAAAGCGGCAGCTTCAATACGTATTTGCCCATAAAGAAACCAACAATCATAGGGAATATCGTCATGATTGCACCGCCGATGAAGCCCCATGCTACGATGCTTGCACCGCCCGCAGCCTTGATTTCTTGTACAAGGGAAACACCGCCCTCAAAGCCTGCACCAAGCAAGAACAATGCCAAACCGAATTCACGCAATACCTTAAGCGTGCTTTCCTTTACTTCCAACGACAGTTTGCCGATATGCCCGAAATGTCCAAAAACAAGACACATGATCAATACGCCGCCTGTCGTGCCAAGGGAGAAGCAAGGACCAGCATATCCTTGACCCGTCAAAGGAATGGTAATCGAGCCGAGCAACAATCCCGCAATAATCGCAAGCGCAAAAGGCATAAAGCCAAAATCTTCAAAGGCAAAATACTTTGAATAATCTCTCTTTTCTTCCGCCCCGCCGAGTTTCAAAAGTGCCCTTTCCTTTGCCATATCCGCTTTCAAGAATTTCGGCATAAGCTGTACGAACAGTACGACACCGACAACGCCAAAGGGATACGCAATAGCATGTCCAAGCGTAATTCTAGGCAAATTCTCCGTTGCCGCATCCACCGCCGCAGAGAAGCCGGGCGTCGAAGTAAGTGCGCCGGACAAAATGCCCGCCCAGTATTCAGGACCGAAATCAGGCGTCAAAAGCGTACATACAACGGCAATCAACGTTCCCGACAAAATAATAACAATGCCAAGCAAAATATACGTCTTAAAGTTTTTTGCAAGATTTTTGAAGAAATTAGGACCTGCAATAAAACCAACAGAGCCAACAAACATAATCAAGCCGATATTTTGAACGGGCCCTTTCAAGTTCTTTACAACCGCAGCCGACGTATTTTCCATATGAAAAGCTTTCAGTAAGGGTACGTTTGTAAAATCTAACGTACAAAGCCAACCGAATAAAATTGCAATGAGAAATACGCCTGCCGTACCGAGCGAAACGCCTTTAATGCTGATACCGCCGAGCAAATACCCCAAGCCGAGCATCAAAAAGATTAACGTGAACATTACGAACGTCGAGCTGAACTTAAACGTGCTTTCTACGCCCTTTGCCGTTTCTTTTGCCGCGCAAACGCCGCACCATACGCCGATTGCCGCCACCACAGCGAGCGCAATTGCTATCCAAAGCCATTTTAAGCTTTTCTTCTTCGTTTCTTCTTTCAGAACTTCTTCATTCTGATTTTCCATATCAACTACTCCTTATTCTACGGACGAAAACGCACAAAGCGTACCTT